>JBDTKU010000031.1:0-14387 GCA_039935135.1 Ginsengibacter sp.
GCATTTTTAGAAGTTCGTCAATTCCACCTTTGCCAGGCTCCAAAATAAAAAATGTGATTATTTGTTCGTTTACTGTAAAAACTTTTGGAATTAGAATACACAAGATGACTTGATTAGCAGGATTTCAAGACACTCTTTCAAATTGGCCATTCACCTTTAACTTATTCACTTCTCAAACTCTCCACCGGATTGGCTATTGCAGCTTTTATCGCCTGGAAACTAACCGTGATCAAGGCGATTAAAATCGCTGTAATTCCTGCTACTGCAAATATCCACCAACCTATATTTATCCTGTAGGCAAAACTTTGTAACCATTTATTCATTGCCCACCACGATAATGGAAATGCAACGAGGCAGGAAATGAAAACCAATTTCAAAAAATCTTTCGAAAGCATCTTTGTTACGGAGGTAACGCTTGCTCCCAATACTTTGCGGATGCCAATTTCTTTAGTGCGTTGTTCTGCTGTATAAGTGGCTAAGCCAAATAGTCCGAGACAAGCTACGAATATGGTAAGCAGTGCAAAAATGTTAAGAATCGTTCCGGTATTTTGTTCTGCTGCATAGGTTTTATTATACAAGTCATCCATAAAATTAAAGTAGAATGATTCACCTGTGTTAAACTGATCCCATTTTGATTTCATGGTTGCAAGTAAGCCTTTAATATCTGTGGTTTTCACTTTAAAAGTCAGTCCGGAAGTTGGTTCCAGCGTCATCAGCAAAGGTGTAATCGCCTGATGCAAAGATTGAAAATTAAAATCTTTTACGACGCCAATTACGTGGAATGGCTTATCCTTTCCGCTGCTATTATTTCCACGAACAATTTTTTTCCCAATTGCAGTCTGAACATTCCACCCAAAAGCTTTTGCGGCGGTTTCATTAATGATCATAGCAGTTGAATCTGTTGTAAAATTTTTAGAAAAATTTCTGCCTGAGGCCATCTTCATTTCAAAAGTGGGAATGTAGTTTTCGTCCACGTGATACTCCAGTGTCCTCATCATTTCATTGTCGTGTCCTTCAGGATAAACCAAAGTGTTGTTACTACCACTGGGCCCTGCAGGTTTGTAGGCTGAAACAGTAGCATTGATAATCCGGGGATCCTGCAGCATTTCCTGTTTATACACCTCCTCATTTTTTCCCAATACATAAGAGTTAGGAAGGGAAAGCAATTGCTCTTTATCATAACCTAAATTTTTATTCTGAATAAATCTCATCTGCTGCCACACGACAATGGTGCCGATTATTAAGGCAACAGAAATAAAAAACTGGAACACCACCAGGCTGCTGCGTAATCCAAAGCTTTTATTGGCGGAAGTAAATTTTCCTTTTAGTACTTCAATCGGCTTGAACGATGATAAATAAAAAGCCGGATATACGCCTGCAATCATACTAACCAATAACCCAAGCCCGACAAATGATGCAACGATTTTTATATTAAAAGATAGACTTAGATTTTTGCCGGAGAGATCATTGAATACGGGCAATGCAAGCTGCACCAACACGATAGAAATTAATAAGGCAATACCTACCAGCAAAGCGGATTCAAATAAAAATTGTTTTATTAACTGGATTTTTCGGGAGCCAATTACTTTGCGCACACCTACTTCTTTTGCCCGTTTGGATGCACTGGCTGTTGACAGATTTATAAAATTAATGCAGGCAATGAGCAGCATAAAAATTGCGATAGCTCCAAAAACATAAACATAGGTGCTGTTGCCGGAAGGGGATAATTCAAAATTCGAATGTGAATGTAAATGGATAGAAGTCAATGGTTGCAAAGAAAAGCCCAGGTGATTCCCTTTTGTTATGAATTGCTTCAGGCTGAGACCCATATTTTGCTGAATCTGCGGCCCCATATATTTTTCTACCATGCCTGGTAATTTGGACTCTAATTTTTTATAATCGGCTCCTTTTTTCAGCAACAGGTAAGTAAAATAATTAGAACCCATCCATGAATCAGATTTGGCATCATCCAAACCAGCCATCGAAGCAAACAGATCAAAACGAAAATGTGAATTTTCAGGTACTTTATTAATAACTCCGGTCACTTTAAAAGATGCATTTTTATTATCAGGAAAAACTAACGTTTTACCCACGGGATCTTCATTGCCAAAATATTTTTTGGCAATAGCTTTGGTAATTATAATTGTGTTTGGTTGTTGCAATGCCGTTTTCGCATCGCCTTCTATTAGTGGCAGCGTAAAAATGTTGAAAAAATTGGGGTCCACAAATGCCATCTCATCCTCATTAAAGCTCTTGTCTTTATAGGTAATTTTCGGAGCGCCTGCTGCCTGAAGCCTTGTAGCATCCTGTACTTCAGGATAATCATTTTTCATAGCCTGGGCCACAGGTGGCATTACGTTGGCTTCATTAATTTTTCCTCCGTTGATGTCGGCTTTAAAAACAATGCGAACAATCTGGTCTGCATTTTTATTAAATTTATCAAAGCTCAGTTCATTTTGCACATACATCATAATGATAAAGCAAATCGAGATTCCAATGGAAAGGCCTGCGATGTTGATAAAGGAAAATGCCCTGTTTTTTATCAGGCTTCGCCAGGCGGTTTTGAAATAGTTTTTAAACATAATCCTGATATTAAATTTTAATTTTCATTTAACCCTAACTGTTAGTAAACAAACAAATAGTAAGAATTCCTGTTTTCTTTCATTATCATATTATTCATTAACCCAAAACCTGTTTCCAGTCTAATGGCACTTAACGCAGAAAAACCTTTGTTTTTCCAAAAGCTTCTGAACGCTATTTTGAACTTTTTTTAGAACATTAGAGGTTAAAATTTAATATTAATTACTTCCAGGCGGATTCTGCCCAGCTATAATGCCAGAAATTTAATGCCATGTATTTAGGGGTTAGTTGTCAACCAGTTAAAGAACGAGAAAATTAAAAACTGTCCGATTTTGATACAATAGGTGTCACAGTTTGATACATATACTTTTCAGTATAGTGCGGCATTGGCCGCGGAACCCGCATTGATCTTTGGATTGAAGGGAAACAACTTAATTATGGCGGCACGAAGCAAGAAAAATAATTACAAATAGTTTCGGGAGGCTTGGCGTAAAAATCAACTTCTTCAATTCCAAATGCAGTTAAGCAATAAATAATCGGGATTCTTATTTACACGGTTAAATTCCATATTTTCTTTTTATATCCCGGTCTGCTTCCCTTGATTTAATGGTTTCTCTTTTGTCGTAGATTTTCTTTCCTTTTCCAAGGCCAATTTCCATTTTGGCGAAGCCGCTTTGTGAAATAAATATCTTCAAGGGAATGATCGTGTAGCCTTTCTCTTTTATTTTATTTTCAAGTTTGCGTAGTTCTTTTTTATGGAGCAATAATTTCCGCTCCTGCAATGGCTCATGATTATAATGTGTGCCGAAATTGTACTCAGAAATATGGAGGCTTTTTACATACAATTCTCCTTTATTAAAAATGCAATAGCTGTCGTTGAAGCTTGCTTTACCAGCACGAAGAGATTTTATTTCAGTGCCGGACAACACAAGCCCGGCAACATATTTTGTTTCTATGTTGTATTCGAAATATGCTTTTCGGTTTTTTAAATCCATAATAAAAAAAACAGCAGGAATTTTTAGATTTCCTGCTGCAAAGTTTCGTTATTTAAAATTAATGACTAAACAAAATCAATAATTGTTTCAATTTTGCTTTGAGGTCTTTTCTTGAAATAATAAAATCAAGGAAACCATGTTCCAGCAAAAACTCACTTCTCTGAAAACCAGGAGGCAGGTCTTTTTTAATGGTTTCTTTAATAACACGCGGACCGGCAAAACCAATAAGAGCACCGGGCTCAGCCATTATTATATCGCCGAGCATGGCAAAAGAAGCTGTTGTTCCGCCAAAAGTAGGATCAGTACATAATGAAAAATAAGGTATTTTATGATCGGTGAGCAATGACAATCCTCCGGAAGTTTTTGCCAGTTGCATCAATGAGAAAGCGCTTTCCATCATTCTGGCACCGCCGCTTTTGTTGATGATCATAAATGGGATCGAATGCTTGATGCAATAATCACAGGATCTTGATATTTTTTCTCCCATTACGCTTCCTAAACTTCCACCAATAAATTCAAAATCCATACTGGCGATTACGATATCCATGCCGTCAATTTTTCCGTGACCGACTGTTATTGAATCATGGAGATTTGTTTTTGCATAAGCTTCTTCCAATCTTTTGGAATAAGGTTTAAGATCCACAAAGCCAAGCATGTCTTTGGATTTGATATTTGCAAAAAGTTCCTTGAATTCTCCATCATCAAACAGGATCTCAAAATATTCGGCACTTCCAATCCTGTGATGGTATTCACATTTAGGGCACACAAATAGATTTTCTCTTAACTCTGTAACAGTACAGGTATAGCGGCATTGAGGGCATTTGGTCCACAATCCATCAGGCGCTTCTTTTTTATCTTTGGTAGAAGTGGTGATTCCTTTAATTTTTCTTCTAAACCAGCTTCTCTTTAATTCTTCTCCTTCACCTTCCTCGCCAGCTAGATTTGCATCAAAATCTTCTTCTTGTTTCATTAATATTTTTTTGTAATCCAATCACAATTTTCCAAATCCCCAACTTCTGTCTCGCCTTTAATATCTATCAAAAATATTCAAAAACTATAAGGTTTGCGACACCTCATTTCAGGGTGCAAACCTTATAGGATTAAAAATCTAAAATATTTGTTTGCCCATTGCTTAGGCAGTGTTTGTTTTTTTATTTAAGCAACGGTGATACTCTTATCCAAATATACATCTTGCGTGGCATTCAATAATTCTACGCCTTCTTTAAATGGCCTTTGGAAGGCCTTCCTTCCCATAATCAATCCCATTCCACCAGCCCGTTTATTAATTACTGCAGTTTCTACCGCTTCGTTTAAATCTGATGCTCCGCTACTTGCTCCACCGCTGTTAATCAATCCGATTTTGCCACTGTAGCAATTTAAAACCTGGTAACGACAAAGATCTATCGGGTGATCAGTAGTTAAGTTTTGATAAACCAATGGTGAAGTCTTACCATATTTCACAGCATTGTAACCACCATTATTGGTAGGCATTTTTTGCTTAATAATATCAGCCTGTAACGTAACGCCTAAATGATTTGCCTGACCTGTAAGATCAGCGCTGGTTGAATAATCAACGCCGTTCACTTTGAATGCATCGTTGCGCATATAACACCATAAGATGGTACACATTCCCAATTCGTGAGCAAGAGCAAAAGCTTCACTAACTTCCTGCAATTGCCGAGTACTCTCTTCGCTTCCCCAATATACAGTAGCTCCTACACTTACCGCGCCCATATTATAGGCGGTTTCAACGGAACCATACATTGTCTGGTCAAATTTATTAGGATAACTTAATAATTCGTTATGATTGAGTTTTACAATAAATGGAATTTTATGAGCATATTTTCGGCTTAAAATTCCTAAAACTCCAAAAGTAGAAGCCACTCCATTGCAGCCGGCTTCAATAGCCAACTTTACAATATTTTCAGGATCAAAATAAATTGGATTTGGAGCAAAAGACGCTCCTGCACTGTGTTCTATTCCCTGGTCAACAGGAAAAATACTGCAATATCCTGATCCGCCTAATCTGCCATGATCCATTAATTGTTGCATGCTTCCAACCACACGATTGTTACGGTCGCTCTGTACAAAAATATCATCAATGTAAGAGGGAGAGGGAAGAGTTAGTGTTGATTTGTCAACTTTACATTTGTAATTTAAAAGGTCTTCTGCTTTGCCGCCTAAAATATCTGCGATCTTTTTTGATGCCATTGTTTATGTTTTAATTTTTGCAAAAATAAGAAATTACACAGTTAACCTGATTTTGGTTTACAAAATAATGACACCTTCAATTAATGGCCTTTTAAAAAAGAATGAAAATATTTTATAGATTTAAGCAGGCGGCTTCCATACCAACTAAACATTTCACCATCTACGATTTCAATTTTTGTTCCTGGAAATATTCTTTTAATTTCTGTTTTATGTTTTTCCTTAAAAGGGTAGGGCTCAATTGAAAGAAGAATTAATTCCGGGTTTTCTTGATTTACTTCCGCCATTGAAATTTCAGGGTACCGCTCAAGATGGTCAAAAACATTTTTCAGCCCGGCATATTTCATCATTTCATTAATAAAGGTATGGCTGGCAGCCACCATCCAGGGGTCTTTCCAGATAAAATAGATGGCGGTGATTTCTCTTTTCACCGAAACGATGTTTACCAGTTTTTCAAATTCCTCTAAGATGTACAAACTTAAACGAGATGCTTTTTCAGACCTGCCTGTAAGATTTCCAATGTCATTGATCATTGAAACCGCTTCCTCCAGGTTATTTACATCAGAAATATAGACATCATATTTTTCAGCAAGCAGTTCTACCTGCTCTTTTACATTTTCTTCTTTGTTGGCTATGATAAGATCGGGTGAGAGTTCGTGAAGTTTTTGAAAGTTAATATTTTTTGTTCCTCCAATCCTTTGCTTTTCTCTAAACCATTTATATGGATGTATGCAAAATTTCGTTATTCCAACAACCTCCATCTCAAGGCCAAGATCAAACAGTAATTCTGTCTGTGATGGAACAAGGGAAACAATCCTGGAATATTTCCTTCGACCGAAAGGATTTGAGGATACTATCATATTCAATGAAGGTATTCCTAAAAAAAACTTCTGCAATCTTTCGAATGCAGAAGCAAATTTTTTACTGCTGATTTAGCAGCTTCTTCTGGGATGTTGTACCGGGTAAGTTAGCCGGATTTTAGGGTTTTTAATAAGGATAAGATTCAGTTCTCCCAGTTTTTTGGACGGTTTTCATAAGGATGAATTTCGAGTTTTGAAATGTTTTCATTTCAAAATAAAACGGTTTTTTAATTTCCTCTTTACTTTTTTGCAAAGAGATGATATTGGAAAAAAGTAGAAGTTGACTGATATCGGATTTTACAGATTTTCAAATGGATTTGGATAGATTCTGTCTTTTATTGGATATTTGGATATTTCTGATTAATGCCTGTCACAACATCAATCAACTTCTGGTGCAAAGATAAGAGACACAGATTGCTGTGAAAGAGCAAGATTGACCATTTTAAATAATAAAAATTTACGGTGGCTATAGTAATAACGACAATTTTATGCACGTATAAATACAATTTTGTGGATCGTGTTTATACGAACTATACCTCTATTTAATTTACTATATAGCTCATTAATATATAGTTATGCCTAATACTCAATAATTTAGTGGAAGTGCAAAATACAAATTGAATCTATTTGTTGTTTTACTGATAACGTGTGCATCCTACAAATAATTGGGCCTATTTTGCAAGACTTTGTATAATGTCATACTTAGTAACGATATGATAAGCTCCTGTTTCATCTTTACTTAAAACTGCTCCGTTATGTTTGGAAATTAGCTTGCTTAGCTTTTCAACCGGCATAGTAAATGGAACAACAGGATATTCTTTCTCCATAACAGAGGAGATTTTTTGTTCTTTTATCAGTGGATCAGATAAGATCTTATTAAACAATCCGCCTTCACTTAAGGAGCCCACAATGCCTTCGTCGTTCATTACCGGTATGTTTTCAATATCATATTTGCCCATCAGGTCAATGGCTTCTGCCACTGTTTGTTCAGGACCTATAGTAATTAGTTTTTGGCTTCCACGGCCTGAAACCAGGTCCTTAAAGGTCTTTACTTCCAAAAATCCTCTTTCCATCATCCATTCATCATTGTATATTTTACCCACATACCTGCTTCCATGATCGTGGAAAATACAAACCACCACATCATCTTTTTTCAATTTATTTTTAAGCTGAATCACTCCCTGTAAGCAACTTCCGGCACTGTAGCCAATGAACATTCCTTCCTCTTTTGCAATTCGCCTCGCCATCACTGCGCCATCCTTATCAGTTACTTTTATGAACTCATCAATATATTGCATATCAAAATTGGCTGGTACAAAATCTTCACCGAAACCTTCGCTGATATAGGGGTAAACCTCAGTATCATCTACCTCCCCGGTATCAAAGTACTTTTTTAATAAGGATCCATAACTATCTATTGCCCACACTTTTATATCAGGATTTTTTTCTTTCAAATATTTTCCGGTTCCGACAATTGTTCCTCCTGTTCCGCTTGCCACCACCAAATGTGTGATCTTTCCTTCGGTCTGTTCCCATATCTCGGGGCCGGTTTGTTCATAATGAGCCAGGCGGTTGGCTAAATTGTCATATTGATTTACATACCATGAATCGGGCACTTCTTCTGCGAGTCTTTTTGAAACAGAATAGTAGGAGCGTGGATCATCGGGTTCCACATTCGTAGGACAAACGATGACTTCAGCGCCAACGGCTTTTAAAATATCAGCCTTTTCTTTGGATTGCTTATCGGTCGTAGTGAATATACATTTATAGCCTTTTACAATTGCTGCAAGCGCTAGTCCCATTCCGGTGTTTCCTGAAGTGCCCTCAATTATGGTTCCTCCCGGTTTTATTTTTCCTTCCTGTTCTGCTACTTCCAGCATTTTTAAAGCCATCCTGTCTTTAATAGAATTACCTGGATTGAAATATTCCACTTTTGCCAGAACGGTGCAGGGTAAATCTTTTGTGATCTTATTTAGCTGAATAAGTGGTGTGTTTCCGATCGTTTCTAAAATATTCTTCTTCCACATAATTTATTTTTTGGCTAAGATAAAAAAAATAGGTCAGAGCGTTTTAGAAACGGGTTTGGAGGCTACTTAGCTGATATACTTTTTGAGGCTGGTTTCATCAATTCAATGGCTTTCTGCACGGTAACATCAAACTGGTTCATGGCTTCAAAATATCCTTCTTTGCGCCAGATCTCGCGGGCTGTCAAAACTTTAATTTCCCTTTTAAGAATATAATTGGACTTGGAATCATTAATATTTAATTGGATAGAATCCTTTTCTGCATAGGATTTTAGGTCCTTTAGTGTCTGGTCATTCGGATGGTAATTCTGAATAAATTCTTTCAGAGAATGATAAAGCTTAAATTCCTTTTCGTTTCTTAAATAGTTTTTATACACAAACTTGGAAAGCGTTCCCCGCATCATGGCATGCATCACCTCCTTGGTAAATATAGAAGTATCATACGGAACAAAAACATCAGGAGTTATACCACCACCACCGTATAATATTTTGCCGGAGGCGGTAGTATATTTTTTTTCATTGGTATGTTTTATAGAATCTGCGAAAGTCATTTCTCCTTCCTTAAACCGGTCGATAAGATCATGATTATACGCATCAATTCCGTTCCTGTAGGATTTCTGGATACTTCTTCCGAGCGGCGTAAAATACCTTGCTACCGTTAGTCTCAAACCAGATCCATCGCTGAGCTGGTATTGTTCCTGCACAAGGCCTTTGCCGAAAGTTCTGCGGCCAACAATAGTAGCACGTTCCCAATCTTGCAAAGCCCCGGATAATATTTCGCTGGCAGAAGCAGTTCCTTCGTTCACCAAAACCACTAATTTCCCATTTTCAAAGGCTCCATCCTTCTGGCAACGATATTCTTTCTTTGGAGAATGAGCACCTTCTGTATAAGTAATCAATTTATTATTGCTCAAAAACTCATCTGCAATATTAGTAGCCTGTGTAAGAATTCCTCCGCCATTATCTCTAAGATCAAGTATAAGACCTCGCATTCCTTCCTTTTGTAATGACTGCAAAGATTTCATAAACTCATCATAAGTAGTTTCTGAAAATTTATTAAGCCTGATATACCCCACCGAATCTGAGATCATATAGGCTGCATCGAGGCTGTAAAGTGGCACTGGCCCGCGAATGATCTTAACAGGCTTTTTAATACCATTTCTAAAGATGGTAACCGTTACCGGCTGACTTGCATCACCGGATATCAATTTTCGTAAAATCTGAGAAGTGATATGTATTCCTGCCACAACAGAATCATCCACTTTGATCAATTGGTCACCAACAAGTAATCCTGCTTTTTCTGCAGGCCCTTTTTGCAACACATTTACCACATTCACCGTGTCATTTATAATGTTAAATTCTATACCGATTCCAAAAAATTGCCCTTCAAGATCTTCATTAACCGATTTTAATTCCTGGGCGGGTAAGTAAACTGAGTGAGGATCCAGCTTAGAAAGAATAGTGGTTATTGCAATATTTCCCAATGAATCAATATTTTCTTTATCAACATATTTTCTTTTGATCAAATTCAAAACCTCATTCACAGGTTTCTCTTTTTCAATATAGAAAATACCATTATCAGGCATGTTTCCTTTGATCCTGTAACCGACGAACATGCCGGCAATCATGCATAAACTTAACAACAAGGGAAGCCAAACCTGTAATTTTTTATTGCGCATATTCTTGTTTGTTCTATTTTTATTTTTTTTTAAGAAGTTGCAAACTTCCTCAATAAACGTGATAAAATGATACCTTTTATAAAATTGATAGCCGACAGTGGATCGACAAAAACTGAATGGTGCATTTTAAAAAACAACAAGGAAACTTTGTTTACTACGCAGGGTATGAGTCCTTACTTTGTCAATTCCACCCAGGCAGAAGATATCATAAAAAAGGAAGTAATGCCTTTTTTAAAAAAAAACAAAGTGGATGAAATATATTTTTATGGAACCGGATGTAAAAATCCTGGGAATCTAAAAATGTTTAAGAATGTTTTTAAAAAATTGTTTGCCGGAGCAAAAATTACCGTTGATAACGACCTTTCAGGAGCAGCCAAAGCATTGTGCGGAGATAAAAAAGGAATTGCCTGTATTTTGGGAACCGGATCCAATTCATGTTATTACGACGGCAAAAAAATAGTTAAAAACAGCCCGGGCCTTGGTTTTATTTTGGGGGATGAAGGCAGCGGCGCCTACCTCGGAAAGAAAGTAATTCAACATTATTTATACAACATATTTGATGAAGATCTTCGCGCAAGATTTGATGCGAAATTTGCAACTACCGATTCGGAGATTCTTGAATCAGTTTATAAAAAGCCATTACCCAACCGTTACCTTGCTTCATTTGTGTCCTTCCTTATAGAAAACCGGGGTCATTATATGATTGAAAATATTATAGAAGATGGCATCAATGATTTTTTCTTTACACATATAATAAGCTATAAAGAAAGTTCAAAAATGCCCATACATTTTACTGGTGGCGTGGCTTTTGGCTTCATGGAAGTAGTGAAACAACTTTGTTTCAATTATGACCTGCAACCCGGATCTTTTTTGCGAACTCCTATGGAAGGATTGATAAAATATCATAAAAAACATCAAAAAAATAATTGCTAATTTAAGATGAATCTATATCCTAAATCCTAAATCGTAGATCCAAAATCCTGAATTGCTTTACCTTTGCTTATAAATAAATTCTATGCTCGATAAAATAGAACCAGCCATTGAAGATATTAAAAATGGCAAACTGGTTATTGTAGTGGACGATGAAGATCGCGAAAATGAAGGCGATTTTGTTACCTCAGCTAAAAATGTAACTCCGGAGATTATCAATTTCATGAGCAAACACGGAAGAGGATTGATTTGTATGCCTCTTTCCGAAAAAAGATGTGACGAACTGCAACTGGATCTGATGGTGGCCAAGAATACGGCTCTTCATGCCACGCCCTTTACGGTAAGCGTGGATTTGTTAGGCCATGGTTCCACTACCGGGATTTCAGCGCACGACCGTGCAAGAACTGTGAAGGCCATTATTGATCCCGAAACAAAAGCTGAAGACCTCGGAAGACCTGGACACATTTTTCCTTTGAGGGCTAAAAACGGTGGTGTGTTAAGAAGAGCGGGCCACACTGAAGCAACCATTGACCTGGCAAAGCTTGCAGGCCACGGAGATGCAGGTGTGTTAGTTGAAATTATGAATGAGGATGGAACTATGGCACGTTTGCCTCAGCTTCGGGAAATTGCCGACAAACACGGACTTAAATTAATTTCAATAAAAGATCTAATCGCTTATCGCCTGGAAAAAGAAACCTTAATTAAGGAAGATGTAAGAGTTAAGATGCCTACCAAATATGGTGATTTTGAATTGATCGCTTTTACCCAATTGAACACTGGTGAAGTACACATGGCGTTAAAGAAAGGGGATTGGGAAAAAGACGAACCCATACTTGTAAGAGTGCATTCAAGTTGTATGACGGGGGATATTCTTGGTTCGCTTCGTTGCGATTGTGGCGACCAGTTGCACAATGCAATGAAGATGGTGCAAAATGAAGGAAAAGGATTGGTGCTTTATATGAACCAGGAAGGCCGCGGCATCGGGCTTCTTAATAAATTAAAAGCTTACAAACTGCAGGAAGAAGGTATGGACACCGTGGAGGCCAATATTAAATTAGGCTTTTCCATGGATGAAAGAGATTATGGAGTTGGCGCGCAGATCTTAAGGTATTTGAATATTTCCAAACTAAAGTTAATAAGTAATAATCCTAAGAAGAGAGCGGGCTTACTGGGATACGGGCTTGAAATCGTTGATACAGTTCCCATTGAAATTATTCCTAACAAATACAACGAAAAATATCTAAGAACGAAGAGAGACAAAATGGGACATACTATTTTGTCGAAGTAAGTAGCAAGGGAATTATGACTTAATGCTTACTTATTAGTAATGAGCATAGTCGATAAACTAAATCGTTTTTCTTACTTTTGGACTCGTATTTCAATCTGTTTAATTAAATTTTTTTTATGAGCACGGTAGATCTGGTAATGCCCAAACTGGGGGAAAGCATCATGGAGGCCACTATTTTGAAATGGCATAAAAAGCCCGGGGATAAAGTAGAGATGGATGAAACTGTGCTTGACATTGCAACCGACAAAGTTGACAGCGAAGTTCCTTCCACTGTTGATGGGACAATTACAGAAATATTGTTTAATGAAAACGATGTGGTGCATATAGGGAAAGTGATTGCGCGGATTGAAACAATTGGAGATAGTCCAGAAACTTATTCTGAAGAACAAAATTCATATTCTGAAGAGCATGAAGAGGCCGAAGTGATGGAAGAGGTGCCTTACCAGCCTGAGGAAAAAACATCAACAAACAATGGTGGATCAGGAATTCGTTTTTATTCTCCCTTGGTTTTGAATATTGCTGCAAGCGAAGGGATTTCAATGACCGAATTGGAAAACATGGAAGGAACTGGCCAGGATGGAAGAGTAAGCAAAAAAGATATTATGGCTTACCTGGAAAAAAGAAAAAATGAACCTCAGAAAAAGTCAGAAACTTCTCAACCAATTCGGGCGCATGAAGTGCCGGCCACTACTCAAAGGCAGGAATATGCTCCTACCGTTTATTCAGGAAATGTAGAAATTATTGAAATGGATCGCATGCGCAAAATGATTGCGAAGCACATGATAGACAGCCAAAACACCAGTGCTCACGTGACCAGTTTTTCAGAATGCGATGTGACCAATCTTGTTTTATGGCGCGAAAAAAACAAGAAGGAATTTGAAAAAAGGGAAGGAGAAAAAATTACTTATACTCCGCTATTTATTGAAGCAATTATTAAATGCATCAAAAAATATCCGCTAATCAACAGCAGTGTTGACGGAGACAGAATCATTGTTAAGAAGGATATTAACATAGGCATGGCCACCGCAATGCCTTCAGGAAATCTGATTGTACCGGTTATTAAAAATGCAGATCAATTAAATTTAACCGGTCTTGCCAAACAAGTAAATAATCTTGCCAATGCGGCAAGAAGCAATAAATTAAACCCGGATGATACTGCCAACGGAACATTCACTTTGACCAACGTTGGAACTTTTGGAAGCATCATGGGAACTCCAATTATTAATCAGCCACAAGTTGCCATTCTTGCAGTGGGCGCCATCAAAAAACGGCCTGTCGTTATCGAGACTGAACAAGGCGACAGCATTGCTATTCGCCACATGATGTATCTTTCATTAAGCTACGATCATCGGATTATTGATGGCGCATTAGGCTCTACTTTTTTAAATGCCGTAGCCAAAGAATTAGAAAATTTTGATGGCAAAAGAGGGTTTTAAATTTAAGAATTTGTAATGTAGAATTTGGAAATCCGTCCAACAGTAAACCGACAAAAATTGTAGATTCTTATTTTACCTTTTCTACATGCAAATAATGCTTTTAGCATTTGCATTCTCATTTGATTTAGAATTCGATATAACCAGTAAACCTACAAATAAGTCATATTTTTATTTTGTGGTTCTGGCATTGCACCTTATGCTTTTCTCATTTATCATTCTGCCTCCTGCAGGATAATTGATTCTATAAATATCCATTCAAATAAGGTAGCCTCCCTTTTAATTCTTACTTTTGCGCCTCTAAAAAAAATGTGGAATGATAAGTGTAAATAATGTGACGCTGGCGTTTGGCAAAAGAGTGCTTTTTGACGAAGTAAATCTCAATTTTAT
>JBDTKU010000032.1:0-10036 GCA_039935135.1 Ginsengibacter sp.
TCATCAACTGATAATTTATTTTCAGAAGCAATCAATTTTGTAAGATCAATTGGAAACCCATAGGTATCATATAATTCAAAAGCTGTTTTCCCATCAATTATTGTATTTTTCGACAAGAGTAAATCCAATCTTTTTAATCCCGTACCCAACGTTCTTAAAAAATTAGTTTCTTCTTCATGTATAACTTTTGTAACAAAGTCTCTCTGCTTCTCCAATTCAGGAAAAAAATTTTTAAATTGATTTGAAATCAAAGGAACCAGCTTATACAACATCGGTTCTTTTACATCGAGGTAAGAAAAATAATACCGTACTGCTCTTCTTAAAATTCTTCGTATGACATAGCCTGCTCCAGTGTTTGAAGGCAATTGTCCATCTGCAACCGGGAAACAAATTGCACGAATATGATCTGCGATCACTCTAAAAGCCACTGCTTCTTTGGAATCAGAATAATCGTATTTCTTTCCTGAAATTTTTTCAATCTCAGCAATCGTTCCTGAAAAAATATCTGTATCGTAATTGCTTTTTTTATTTTGCAACACGCGCACTAATCTTTCAAAGCCCATTCCGGTATCAACATGTTTTGCAGGTAATAATTCCAACGATCCATCCTTTTTCCGATTGTATTGAATAAACACTACATTCCATATTTCAATCACCTGCGGATTGTCTTTGTTGATCAAATCTTTTCCGGGAATCAATTTTTTTTCCTCCGTGCTTCTGCAATCCACATGAATTTCTGTAGATGGACCGCATGGGCCGGTATCGCCCATTTCCCAAAAATTATCTTTCTTATTTCCGAAAATTATCCGGTCTTCCGGAACCCAGTTTTTCCAGAAATTTAAAGATTCATCATCACGGGGTAAACCGTCTTTTTCATCTCCTTCAAAAACAGAAACATATAAATCACTTTGCGGAATTTTATAAATTTTAGTAAGCAATTCCCATGCATAAGCTATGGCTTCCTGTTTAAAATAAGGAGGAGGATTCCCCACTGCATTTCCAAAGCTCCAATTGCCCAACATTTCAAATAGGGTATGATGATAGGTATCTACGCCTACCTCTTCCAAATCATTATGCTTTCCGCTTACCCGAAGGCATTTTTGAGTGTCAGCAGCGCGGGAATAAGGCGCAGTTTTGTTTCCTAAAAAATATTCTTTAAACTGGTTCATCCCGGCGTTGGTAAAAAGCAAGGTCGGATCATTCTTAATTACGATCGGCGCAGAGGGAACAATGTGATGTCCTTTATCTTCAAAAAAATCAAGAAAATGTTGTCTTATTTCTCCACTGTTCATCATATTGCGTGCGAATTTTAAAGATTTGTTTGTCTTTTAAGAAAGTATCTTTGTTAGGTAAATTTTTAACGGGGCAAAGGTATTTGCTTTGAAGTCATTTACAAACAGCACGTTTTTAATTTTAAGGAGATGGGGATACGGTAAAAATTAAAATAATAAGTCATTGCTGTAATAATAACTTTACAGGTACAGTTCAAAAATCTAATGAAATATGCCACTTACACAAATCAATTTTTCATTTGACGATGATCCAATTGAAAAGAACAAAACCAAAGAAGCAGTAAAGCAACAAATAAAGCCAAAATCAAAACGAGGCCGGAAAAGCTTGAAAGAATTCAACGTCGAGCCTGGCGTACTCAAGGTTCCGGAAGATGAGGTTCTTTTTAAAAAGCAATATTATGCTATCGGCGATGTGGCTGAAATGTTTAATGAAAACACTTCGTTGATCAGGTATTGGGAAAAAGAATTTGCTATTCTAAAGCCTAAAAAAAATAGAAAAGGAGACCGGTTTTTCAGGCCGGAAGACATCAAAAATCTAAAGATGATCTATCATTTGCTCCGCGAAAGAAAATATACAATTGAAGGTGCGAAAGAATTTATTAAAAATAATAAGACCGCCGGAGAAAAACACGAAATGATAGAATCTCTTGAAAAAGTAAAATCGTTTCTACTGGAATTAAAGAACAATCTTTGAAATCCGGGAGGTTAATCTTTTATAAAAAATTCCGTATTTCACAAGTTCAATTGCTTTCAGATACTGTGTATATGCTAACTTTGTTATTCTAATTAATAAAAATGACTGACATTGCTATAGCGCCTCAAAAACTAACTTCAAAAGATTTTGCTACAGACCAGGAAGTTCGCTGGTGCCCCGGTTGTGGTGATTATTCAATACTGGCGCAAGTTCAAAGAGTTTTTCCAACATTGGGAATTCCAAAAGAGAATTTCGTAATCATATCTGGAATAGGTTGCAGCAGCCGTTTCCCTTATTACATGAATACTTACGGAATGCACAGCATTCACGGGCGCGCTACAGCGATTGCCAGCGGATTAAAAGCCAGCAGGCCCGAACTGAGCATTTGGATAGTAACCGGAGACGGCGATTCTTTAAGCATAGGAGGCAACCATACCATTCACTTATTGCGTCGGAATTTTGATGTTAATGTTTTACTTTTTAATAATGAAATTTATGGCCTGACCAAAGGCCAATATTCCCCTACCAGTGAACAAAAAAAAGTAACTAAAAGTTCCCCGGTGGGAAGTATTGATCACCCTTTTAATCCGGCAGCTCTGGCATTGGGCGCTGATGCTACTTTCGTAGCCAGGACAATGGATAGAGACCCCAAACATTTGCAGGAAATGCTGCTACGTTCGGCCCACCATAAAGGAGCTTCTTTTCTTGAGATATATCAAAACTGTAACATTTTCAACGATGGAACCTTTGAAATTTTTACGGATAAAAAATCAAAGCCTGAAGAAACTATTTTTCTTGTGCAAGGTGAACCATTGGTTTTTGGTACAGAAAAAAATAAAGGAATCAGGTTAAATGGATTGCAGCCGGAAGTGGTGGAATTGAACGGAAATACGAGCGCGAACGATCTGTGGATTCACGACGAAAAGGATTTTTATAAAGCTCAAATACTTACCAGGATTTTTGAAGATGCTAAATCACCTGAACATCATTTTCCAAGGCCCTTTGGCGTATTTTACGAAACCGAACGGCCATGTTATGAAAACATAATGGCAACTCAGATTGAAGAGGCCAAAGCGAAAAGCGTTGCTGATCTTGATCGGTTATTACGCGGAAAAGAAGTATGGGTAATAAAAGAATAAACCATTAATTTTTGTTGTTCAAAAAAACAAAAGGCTTTAAAATTTTATTCCCTAACGTTTCGCGTACTACTTTTTTGTTCGAAGAAATTTTATATTTATTTACATCAATCACTTCGTAACCTGTTACGAGGTTCTCAATCTTTTCAACATAAAAAAGAAGCTCATGAAGAAGTTCAACTTCATGTTCGATTGCCTGGGGATTTGATTTTTCTTTGAACAATACCAAAAGATCTCTATTGAATTTGTCCATTCTGATTGGGTTTTTAATAACCTACCATGTTACTATTACATTCGCATCCCGTTTTGCTCTTGCGCGATGCACTACAACTCATCGCAACAACACAAAGGATGACTAATAATATTAACAAAGCCTGGTTCATGTTTTTCATTTAATATCTGAATATGAATACTTAGTGAAAATTGAAAAAAATTATTAGCTGGATAACTCAATTCAATTAATAAATCATAATACCAAATTAAACTATTTTCACCAATAAATATTGTAAATTTTTTGAAGAAAATAAAAGATTTCTGTAAAGATCCGCAAAATCCGCGCATTTTAATAGCTCCGCTTGATTGGGGACTTGGGCATACAACCCGCTGTATTCCAATTATTAGAGAACTTATTTATCTCGGGTGCGATGTATATTTAGTGGCAGATAAAAACGCTTTTTCTTTGTTAAAAAAAGAATTTCCTAAAACCGTAATTTTACGGTATAGGGGCTATGAAATCAAATACAGCAGGCTAAAAAGATTCTTTACTTTAAAATTAATTTCCCAGGCTCCGGTCATCATTTTTAAAATTTGGAAAGAAAAAAGATGGTTAAAAAAGGCAATTAAAACCCACTCAATTGACGCGGTGATCTCGGATAACCGCTTTGGGTTTTACAATAAAAATATTCCTTCTGTTTACATTACTCATCAGCTTTATATTAAAACCGGTAACAAGTTTACAGAAGCAATTGCGCAAAAGATCCATTACTATTTTATAAAAAAATATACAAAATGTTGGGTACCAGACCAGGAAAAAGATGAGCTCGCAGGTGAACTTTCTCATCCAAAAAACTTACCACCTAACCTTACTTACCTTGGGCCAATATCGAGATTTACTAAAACCCCGAATAGTGATAAAATCTATGATTTGTTCATAGTTCTTTCCGGGCCAGAGCCTCAAAGAACCATTTTTGAAAACCTTCTACTGAAGCAGATCAAAGACATTGAAGGAAATATGTTCTTACTTCGAGGCCTTCCCGGGCATAAAACAAAACCGCCAAGTTTTAAAAATGTAACAATTGAAAATCATCTTCCTGCAAAGGAAATGAATGCAATTTTGGCAAAATCAAAATTGGTTTTATGCAGAAGCGGATACACTTCCGTTATGGATTTAGCCGTCCTGGAAAAGAAAGCAATCCTGGTACCTACCCCAGGACAAACAGAGCAGGAATATCTTGCAAAATATCTTATGGGAAAGCAATATTTTTTTTGGACACAGCAGGAAGATTTTTCCATAAAGAATGCAATGGAAAAAGCTAAGACATTTCATTTTAAAAAACCGGATATAGATTTGGACGGTTTCAAAAAAATATTGACTGAATTTGTGGCTAATTTAAAATCCGTATATTAAAAATAAAAATCACCTTTATTTATTCGTTTACTGGGGATTAATCTGAGGAGGAATTATCGATTGGGGCATTTTGTTCATCTACAGAAATGAGTGAATCAATCGTAGCCAATACGGTAATTCCGCCTTTTACTTTTTGATTCAAAGAAACATTTAACTCTGTTCCTACGGGCAACAGAACATCTACACGGCTACCAAATTTTATAAACCCCATCTCATTTCCTTGTGATACGTTTTCGCCCACGTTTAAATAATTTACAATACGTTTTGCCATGGCTCCGGCAATTTGTTTTACCAGAATTATAGCAGTATCGCTTTTAATAACCACTGAATGTCGTTCATTTTGAGTAGAGGATTTGGGATTCCAGGCTACTAAATATTTTCCTTTATGATATTGGCTGTATTCCACTTTTCCTGACATTGGAATCCTGTTGATATGAACATTGGCTGGGCTCATAAAAATCGAAACCTGCAATCGCTTGTCTTTGAAATATTCAGATTCCATTGTTTCTTCAATGACTACTACTTTTCCATCTGCAGGACAAATCACCTGGTGGTGTGCGACAATAAAATTTCTTTTAGGAGATCTGAAAAATGAAATAATAAACAAAAGCATGATAAGGCTAACTCCAAAAACCACCCACGACAAGAAGGGCATGCCGGCGCTGAAAAAATAAAAGAAAATAATATTAATCGCACCGAATACCAGGACAGAAATGGCAATCGTTCGGTATCCTTCCTTATGAATGTTCATGGGCTAAGTTTGAAGTACAAATATAAAAACTGGCGGGGAGAATGTCGTTTTTTATTCATACTATAAATAATGCATAATATACGAAGACGAACGGAATTGCCACCAACATTGAATCAAAACGATCTAAAAACCCGCCATGGCCCGGCATCAGAGACCCGCTGTCTTTTACATTTGCCATTCTTTTTAACTTGCTTTCCAACAAATCGCCCAACGTACCAAAAACTCCGCAGAATAAACTGATCACTATCCAATCTGCTATTGAATAGAACGAGGCGAAATAGCCGATTAGTGTAATTATCAATACACAAAGAATAATTCCACCAAAAGTTCCTTCGCGCGTTTTTTTAGGAGAAATGGAAGACAAAGGCGTTTTGCCGATAAGAGAACCAACTATGTACGCCATCGTGTCGTTTATCCAGATGGAAAAAACGATTCCGCAGGGAATGATTTTTAAATAATTATCGCTTTTAAAATCAAAATTGTTAATCCGCATCCAGATCATCAGCGCAATGGGAAGCGTGATGTATAATAATCCTAAAATGCTTTTGGATTTGTAATTAACAGAATCAATTTTTTTTAAAAGGCCAATAAACTCAAACCAACAACCAAAATGGATTATAGTAAAAAGAACCACAAAACTCCATTTATTCCACAACAATCCTGTGAGCATTATGACTGCAAAAATTATAGCGGTAAGTGTCCGGGTCCTGAATGTTTTCGTATCAAAAGCCATTGATAAATTTTAGATATTATTACGCAATCCAATTTTGAAAATCATTTGGATCTTCTTCCGGCATCACATATTTTTTTTGCTCAGCAAAGGAGAGTTCCCTGAATTTTATTATGGCAAAAATGATCAATACCAATGCTAAAACTCCTGCCCATACAGGAAAACTTTCTTCAATATCCTTCGACTGAGCGCCAACCGTTCCGGAAGATATTGTTGAAAAATATAACGCCGTAACCTGCACGCCATTGTATAAAAAATGAAATAGGATATTTAACCACAAACTTCCGCTGTAATAAAAAACAAGCCCTAAAAAAATTCCAAGCGCAAACCTGACAAAAAACCCATAGTAAGAAATATGAACGGCGCTAAAAATAATAGAAGTAATAATTATCGCTCCCCATGGGCTTTTGAACCATCTTGTCAAAATATTTTGAACACCGCCCCTAAAACAAACTTCTTCGAAGATCGCCGGCAGTAACGCTATAATTAGCATGGAAACCAAATATTTCGAAAAGGTATTTATATGGATGAGTGCTTTTTCCTGCGTTACCCGTTCTGCCTCTTTAGCCTTAAAATAAATTTCCCAGTTGTGAGGAATGGGAATTGCTTTTGTCATTTCTGACAAAGCGCCAGATAAAGGAAAAGTAAAAACAAGAATCGCCAGAACCATCAATACCTGTTTGTAATTAAACTTCATATTAAATCCAATAAATTTTGCCGCATCGCGGTAACAGATAAGCGCAAACAAATAAACCGGGAGGAAAAACATGAGAAAGGTGGAAACGGCCTGCATCCACATGATAGCACTATAATATTTTGGATTTAGAATATCTGTTTCCATGGTGGCAATACCTCTTCCCGTCATGGCAAGCCAGATACCAAAAGAAACGACAGCGCCTATAACTACACCACCTCCTATCAGCCCCAGCAAAATCCCAAATTGAGACGGATAGCTAAAATTTCTTGAATTTCTGTCAATCATGTTATTGCCAATATTTAAGTGCGTAAATTTACAGCCGAATTTTTTTTAAAAGAATTTAAATGAACGCTTTGTGATAAGCGGGACTAAAAAACAATTATAGATCAAAAAAACAATTATTCAATTTGACCAAAATAGGCAATATTCAACTTCCAGATTTTCCTCTGTTACTCGCGCCCATGGAAGATGTAAGTGATCCACCTTTTCGTGCGGTTTGCAAAGATAACGGAGCGCATCTGATGTACACTGAATTTATCAGTAGTGAAGGATTGATCCGCGATGCGATCAAAAGCAAAAAGAAATTAGACATTTTTGATTATGAAAAGCCAGTGGGTGTCCAGATTTTCGGCGGAGACGAGGACAGCCTGGCTCTTGCTGCGAAAATCGTTGATGCTACCAACCCGGATATTTTGGATATCAACTACGGGTGCCCGGTAAAGAAAGTAGCTATGCGTGGAGCGGGCGCAGGAGTGCTAAAAGATGTGCCCTTAATGATCCGCCTAACCGATGCAGTGGTAAAAAGTACTTCCCTCCCGGTTACAGTGAAAACCAGGTTGGGCTGGGATGAAGACACAAAAAATATAGAAGAAGTTGCCGAAAGATTACAGGACGTAGGAATCCAGGCGCTGGCTATTCATGGGCGTACCCGCGTACAAATGTATAAAGGAAGCGCTGCCTGGGAACTGATCGCAAAAGTGAAAGAGAATCCGCGAATTACTATTCCCATTTTTGGAAATGGAGATATTGATTCCCCTCAAAAGGCATTGGAATATAAAAATAAATACGGCGTTGACGGAATAATGATCGGGCGCGCCGCTATTGGCTATCCATGGATATTTAATGAAATTACTCATTATGTAAAAACCGGTGAAATACTTCCTCCGCCTAACGTTGAAGAGAGAGTGGCTGTTTGCAAAAAACATCTTATAAAATCTTTTGAATGGAAAGGGGCCGTGGTGGGAATCAACGAAATGCGCAGGCATTACACCAATTATTTGAAAGGCTTGCCCAACATAAAAGAGTATCGCGGGAAGCTGGTAACGCTGAAAGAAGTAGATGAAATTTTAGAAGTACTGGATGATATAGTAATTCATTATTCGGGCTATGAATTTGAAAAAGTGCCGATAGAATTAATTAATTATCATGAAAAATGCCCGGTTTAAAAAACCTGTAAGGTTTGCGGCCAAGGAATGCGTGAAGCAAAACCTTATAGCGTTTTCACAAAAAAAAATGTTTTTTACTATCCGCATAAAATCATTGCAAAACCCTATAGGTTTATATCCCGCGGAGAAACAGAAGATGAATAAACTTTTTGGAGGCTTCCGTTTTCATCTACCAGGTATTTATAAAAATTCCATTTAGGCTCAATATCATTCCAGCCATTTTTCTTTTGATCAGAAAGCCATTGGTAAACAGGTTGTTTGTCATTTCCGACCACATCATTTTTTTTAAATAAAGGAAAGGTTACTCCATAATTTAGTTCGCAAAAATTGCTGATCTCTTCATCGCTTCCAGGTTCCTGAGTTCCAAAATTGTTTGCCGGAAAACCAAGAATAACAAGGTTTTCAGCTCCTTCGTATAGCCTTTGCAGATCTTCATATTGGGGCGTAAACCCACAAAGAGAGGCGAGATTAACAATCAACACTTTTTTGTTTTTAAATGTTTCAAAAGAAATTTCTTCCCCGTTATTTTGGGTGGCTTTCAGAGAGTAAAAATCCTGTGGAGCCCGCACCTTGTCTTTGTTTTCGTAAACATCAATTCCCATACCTGTCATTTTTGAAAGTTTCATTTGTAATGGATAAAGTGAAGTTATGATTTTCCTTTTCAGGCTCATGATTTATAATTTATGCAATCCTCAATTATAGTAAAGCAACAAATACACGGAATTTTTATTTTCAACTACTTCCTTTAGCCACAAATTTCACGAATTAACACGAATCAGAAACTGATTTTAGTTAAGCACAGTCAAAGAAAAAGGAGGCAACTTAATGGATGAAGTCCCATCTATTTTTTGAATCACCGGTGTAAGCGATTTAGAAGGATAGCCATATAAGCCATTAGCTTTCCATTGGTATTGTTCTTTACCGTACTGAATTAAATGAGCTGGATTCCAGGTTATTTTTGTATTCAAATCAGAGTTTTCAATCTTTACATTTACAATAAAAGTTTTTTGCGGATCTTTATTGATAAGCATTACAGACCATTTTCCAGTGGGTGAACGAAGAGCATACGATGAAATAAGCGATTGCGCTTTTTTATTTTTAATATCGCATTCCGTTGGGAAAATCGCTAAAGCCAAATCCGCCGGCTGTGCCCAAAAATGAGTAACCATTTGTGTTCCATAAAAAGCCGCCGTTTTATAATTTATTTTCCCTGAATCATCTAACCCCATGAGCATATTATTTCCATATCCACAATTAAAGGATTGTTGCAAAAACGCAGGTTCATAGCCATATAAAAAACTCTTGCTTCCTCCCATTTCCATAAATTTTCCGAGGATGTCAGCATACATCAAAGCGCCTTGTATTTCAACTTCCGATTTGCCTTCGTAGGCGGAATAGCCATATTCGGTAACATACATTGGCGTCTTTTCGGGCAAAACATTTTGAACGTTTTTCATGGCTGTTGAAAGCATTGTGGGCGCAGCCGTTAACTGTGGAGCAGATGGCGCGCAAAGATCATCAAATGGATACCATTCAAAAGAAAAAAAACTAAAAAGGTCAATTGCATCCCGGCTTTTTAAATAATTTAAAAAAAGCGTGGTCCACTTCGCTTCTGTGAAAGTGGTGCTGTCTTCTGGCTCAGGAGAGAGAGAAGCAAAACAAGG
>JBDTKU010000033.1:0-11810 GCA_039935135.1 Ginsengibacter sp.
AAATTAATTATTCCTTCTTATTTGGGTTACGGAGCGAACGGAGCACCTCCTAAAATTGCTCCAAACTCAAACCTTGTTTTTGACATTGAGATCACTGACGTGTTGAATCAGCAACAATATCAGGTGGTATTAGATAAGCAACAAAAGCAAATGGAACAGCAACGGCAAATGATGCAACAGCTACAGCAAATGCAGAGGCAACAACAGCAGCAAAAGCAACAATCGCCAGATCAGCCGAAGAAATAATAAAATAAGAGCTTCTTAAAAAATCAAAAAAGCCGGATCAATAAGTGATTCGGCTTTTTTAGTGCAGTGCAGTAAACGAATCTACCTGTCCCTAGGCAGCCAAATTTGGCGTATTTTTATTTTATTACTTTTTAATCAGATTCCGTCTAAGCATTACCGTAAGCCTCAATCAAAATAATAGATTCTCTTGCTTCTTTTACATCGTGAACCCGAAGAATAGATGCGCCGTTTAATAAGGCAATAGTGTTTAGTACAGTTGTTCCGTTTAAAGAATCTTCTACAGGGATTTTTAAAGTTTTATAAATGGTTGATTTTCTTGAAACACCCACCATTATTGGTTTTTCAAGTATTTTAAAAGCTTGTAGCTCTTTTAATAATTTAAAATTCTGAGAAATATTTTTTCCAAAACCAAATCCCGGATCAATAATTACATCATTAATTCCAGCGCGTCTGCATTCCTCGGTTTTCGCAATAAAAAAATCAAGAATTTCCCTCGTCACGTTTTCATAATTGGTTTGCTTTTGCATGGTTTCAGGTACGCCTTTCATGTGCATGCACACATAAGGAACCTTTAATTTCCCCACCGTTTCAATCATTTGTTGATCCATTTCTCCGCCGCTGATGTCGTTTATTATTGAAGCGCCCGCCTCCACTGACTCTTTAGCAACTTTGGAATGGTACGTATCTACAGAGATGATAATTCCGGGAAAGCTTTTTGTCAGCAATTCTATGGCTGGTATTAATTTTTTTAATTCATCTTCCGCCGATAAACGAACGCTTCCGGGCCTTGTACTTTGCGCGCCAAGATCAATGATTTCTGCCCCTTCTGCGGTCATTTGCGAGGTTTTATTTTTTATGGATTCCAGTGATTGATAACGACTGCCTTCATAAAACGAATCTTCTGTCAGGTTTAAAATGCCCATCAACAAAGGCTTCTCAATAAAAAGTAATTTCCCTTTGCAATTCAATGAAAACATTGTTTATTTAAGTTTAAATTTGGCAATAATTATGACGCAAGTTAATACCGATCTGCAATACGATAGTGTAGTAAATAAATGCAGGGAAATATTTTTGAAAAAAACAAAGGATTATGGTACTTCCTGGAGGGTTTATAGAACCATTTCTGTAGCCGATCAAATTTATATAAAAGCAAAACGTATCAGAAATATCCAGGAGAAAGGAAATCAGCGAATTGAAGATAATGTGGAATCTGAATTTAAAGGAATCGTAAATTATGCGGTGATAGGGTTACTTCAACTGGATATCCATGATGATGATCCCGATATGGATCGGGAGGAAGATTTGCCCCTGGAAGAAACGATGGATTATTATGATGAAAAAATAAATGCGGCCAAGTCGTTAATGCAAAATAAAAATCATGATTATGGCGAAGCATGGCGGGAGATGAGCCAGGAAAGTTTCGCAGACCTTATATTAGCTAAGGTGTTAAGGATAAAACAAATCGTGCAAAATAAAGGCAAAACACTTGCCAGTGAAGGTATTGATGCTAACTTTTATGACATATTAAACTATGCAGTTTTTGCTCTCATCTTATCTGAGTAGCTTTTTATCTTTCTAAATTAAAATTAAAATGAAAATAGTAGTAAACATTTCCCGTGTAATTGTTGGGATACTTTTTATTTTTTCAGGATTGGTGAAGGCAATGGATCCCCACGGGCTTGCCTATAAAATGCAGGAATTTTATGATGTGTGGGCGACGAATCAAAGTCTGTCTTCTTTTATGTATTGGCTCAGCGATTTCGCACTTCCTTTTGCAATCATTATGATCACGCTGGAAATAATTGTTGGAGTTGGAATTTTACTGGGTGTATGGAAAAAGTTTTTCACCTGGCTTATTTTATTACTCATTATTTTCTTTGCTTTTCTTACTGGCTATGCAGCGCTTTCGGGCAAAATTGCCACCTGTGGTTGTTTCGGCGATTGTATCCCTTTGACATCTATGCAATCATTTATCAAAGACCTGGTTTTATTAGTACTGGTTCTTATTCTTTTCTTTGGAAGAAAATACATTGTCCCTTTATTCAATCCTGCCTTTAATATTTTACTCGTGGTTATTTCCACTTTTTTGGTTTTATATTATCAATGGTTTGTGATGAGGCATTTGCCTACTGTCGATTGTCTTCCTTTTAAAAAGGGAGGAAATGTTTTACAACTTCGCAAAATGCCTGCAGACGCTGTTCCTGATAAAAAGGAATATAAATTTGTGTATGAAAAAAATGGAAAGAAAGAGAATTTTACCATCAAAGATCTTCCGGATTCCAGTTGGCATTTTGTAAGCCGCGAAGATATTATTATCAGCAAAGGAAAAAATAATGAACCCCCGATTAAGGACTTTGATCTTATCACATTTTCGGGCAACGATACAACAAATGCTGTTCTCAGTCTTGATGCTTCCTATTATTTATTTTTTGTAAAAGATTTTAAAAATACAGATTACTGGATAAGTAATTTTGTGAATCTATATCAACATGCAAAGCAAACCAACAGGTTGTTATATATTGTAACGCCGCAAATGACTGATGCAAATGAATTTTTCAACTTAAGAAATAATTATCATATTCCTGTTTTTAGCCTTGATGCTACTGCATTTAAAACTGCAGCACGAACTAATCCTGAATTGTATTTAATGAAGGGACCTGTTATTAAAAATAAATGGGGTTGGGCTGATTTAAAAGATGCTTTAGATAAATAATTTAAAAATTAGGTAGAACAGTAGCAATATAACTGCTTCTTTTGTTTGCCACAGGTTTTAACCTGTGGGAAAATTAAAAATCTCAATCGGCTTTAGCCAAAATCCCAATAAAATATTTGGCTAAAGCCTTAACTCTTATTTTATGAACCACTTGCTAAAGCAAGTGGCAACTGATGACAAAAAAAAGCGCGGGTATTTAGCCCGCACATTAAACCAAACATGAGAAGTTATTAGAGTAAACCAACAAATAACCCGATTTTTTATTTTACCATAAAGGCTTTCCGCTATAATAATCCAGCACCTTTTCCCTTAATACGAAATCATATTTCGAGGTGATCAGGTTGTTTTGCGCGCGATTCAAATTATTTTTAGCAATGAGATAATCTACCGAAGTGATGGCACCGGCATTAAACCGAACCTCTGCTGACCGAAACGATTCTGTGAATGCATTTTCCTGCTCCAACAATAATTTATACTTATCTAATGCAGAAGTCAGATTTACATAAGCCCGCTCAATGGCTTGCTGCAACTGCGTTTTGGTATTTTGTTCTATATATTCATAGTTCTTAAGATCCAGCTTTGCCAGTTTTACCTGGTTCCTGACGTGGCTTGCATTGAATAGCGGAATGGTAAGTCCAATGCCTACCGCTGAAAATAAATTGTTACTTAACTGGTCGCCAAAATTTATTTTTTTTGAATTGTAATTGTCATGTTTTACGATCACGGGATATTGTGAACCATTTACATTTACATAATTGGAAGAGGGACTTTCAGTAGAGTTTACAAAATAATCGCGGGAGGCTACGCTTGAATAATTTGTGTTGATGCTACCACCAAGAGAAAGTGTGGGAAACAATTTTCCTTTAATGGAACTAATATTTTTCTCTGCACTTTGGGTCCTGAATTTTGTAGCCTGTACCTGCGCAAATTGCTGCAAAGCAGTTTGATAAATTTCATCAGGAGTGCCCGAATAATCCAGGTTAAAATTTTCTGCAGGAATTTTTTCTAATTCCAGGTTCTTGTCATAAGGAATGTTTAAAAGCTGCACCAGGTTGAGTTTGGCAACTGCCAAACTGTTTTTGCTGTCTGCAATTGCTATCTGGTCTGTGGCCAGTTGGCCTTTCATGTCAAAAAAATCGGCGGGTAATATGGCGCCGGACTGATTAAGAATTCCTAACCGCTCTACTTGTTTTTGTGTCAGCAATACCTGGTCCTGCGATTGCTTAAGGATTTCCTCAGCGCTTAACACTTGCAAATAATCAAGAATGATATTAATAGTAAGATTGTCTTTTGCCTGCTGCAATTCCATCTTTGATGCATCATAGCCAAGTTTGTTGGCTTTGACCTGGTTTTGCAAATAAAATCCGTTGAACAACAAAAGATTGCTGCTGGCACCGGAGTTGGCAAAATTTACTTTTTGGTCAATATAGGAATTGGTAAACGGATCAATACTCCGGCCAAAATTTTTACCATAATTGATATTAGCGTTAAGATTAGGTAGCATGTATTCTTTTGATTGTTTCATATCCACAACGGCTTTTTGCATTTGCAGATCTGCCTGCAAAACGTCTATATTATTTTTGATACCAGTTTCGACTGCTTCTTTCAACGTCATTGAATGTTGCGCGAACGCCAACAAAACAAAGGTTGAAAAAACGATACTTAAAAAAAATGATTTCATATAATTTGGTCTTTTATCTTATTTAAATTTTACTCTTTATTCCCCATTCACTATTCCCATTCCCCATTCTCAAATATTTCTCTTCACTGATTCCACTCTGCCATCCAGCAGATTGATGATCCTTGATCCATAATTGGCATTTTTTTCAGAATGGGTAACCTGGATAATCGTTACTCCTTCGTTGTTTAATTCTTTAAATAAATCCATGATTTCTTCACCCTGTTTTGAATTTAAATTCCCCGTTGGTTCGTCTGCAAGAATTAATTTGGGTTTTACAATAAGAGCCCTGGCTATTCCTACCAATTGTTGCTGTCCACCAGAAAGTTGAGAAGGGAACAGATCTTTTTTGCCAACGATCTGGAAACGGTCAAGTATGTCGGCCACCATTGCTTTTCTTTCAGAACCTTTGATGTTCTGATAAAGCAAAGGGGTTTCAATATTTTCATAAACAGTCAATTCGTCAATCAGGTGATATGCCTGGAACACAAAGCCAATGTGTGTTTTAAAAAGCTGAGACCTTTGTTTTTCCTTCATGGTAAAAACATCTTCGCCCATAAAAAAATATTGCCCTTCATTGGGTTCATCCAGCATTCCGATAACATTGAGTAAGGTAGATTTTCCTGATCCGGATGGCCCCATGATAGAGATAAATTCTCCTTCATCTACCTCCAGGTGAATGTCTTTTAAAACAAAAGTGCGGTTGACACCATTGTTATACCATTTGAATATTTTTTTTAAAGAGAGCATAATTGGTGTATTAGTTTAATAATTATTAGTAATGAGATTGTGTTTTTTATTTATTCTATTTTCTTTTAACCCTATCCGATTTTGTCATTTTCCAGTAAACAGACAAATAAACTGAATTTTTATTTTTTATATTATTCACTCCTCAAACTTTTTACCGGATTAGCAAGCGCCGCTTTCACTGATTTATAACCAACGGCGATCCATCCTATGATGACCGAAATAAAAATCGCTGTGAAAAAAATCCACGCTCCCATTTTAATTCTGAATGTAAAATTCTGCAACCAATGGCTCATCATAAAATAGGCAACAGGAATGGCAATCGCAGAACCAATAAGAATCAGGAAAGTAAACTCTTTTGAAAAAAGATAAATTATGTTTTTTATAGAAGCGCCTAATATTTTCCTCACACCTATTTCCTTTGTTTTTTGAATGGCCATAAAAGATACTAAACCATATAATCCGAGGCAGGAAATGAAAATCGCAATGCCCGCAAATAATTTATACAATAAAGCCAGTTGGTCTTCCTGCAAATAAAAGTTAGCGATATTTTCATCCATAAAAGAAGTGGTAAATGCATATTCGGGGTACAATTGATTCCATGCTGTTTCTATTTTTGCTTTTGTTTTTGAGATGTTGGAGGAATGCAATTTTACTGCTGTTACACCATAATTTTTTTTCCCTTCCAAAAGAATAGTCGGCTTTATCGGATCGCGAAGAGAATTGGTTTTGAAATCTTTTACTACGCCTACAATCTTTTTCCAATTATTGTTGCCTGCTACAATCTCTTTTCCTATTGCATCATTGGGATCGTTTACATGCAACTGGCGAAGCAGTGTTTCATTAATTACCACTTCATTGGCGGTATCACTTTTACTATATCCTCTTCCTGCTAAAAAGTGAATTCCAAAAGTTTTAAAATAATCTTCATCGGCAAACTTAAGGCTAACCTGGTATTTTTCTCCGGGACGATGATCGTAAGCAAAATTGGAAAACCATCCATTATCCGAAGAAGGCACATCTGTATTAAAACTTACAGATTGTACATCAGGCATTTGAAGTAGTCTTTGTTTGAATGCGTCCTGTCTTGCGTGAAAAGCGCTGTCTGCATTTGAATTCAATAATAAAACTGCATCCTGGTTAAAGCCAAGATCAGCATTTTTTATGAAACTCATTTGACTGATGGCTACAATGGTCGCTATTATAAGAAATTGTGAAATAGCGAATTGCAATACTACCAGCCCTCTTCTTATGGAGATGCCACCAATTGTCGCTGAAGTGATTTTATTTTTTAATGCTTGTACGGGTTTAAACCCCGATAGGACAAGCGCGGGATAAGTTCCTGCCAACAAAGTGACTATTACGACTAACGATGCCAGGAATGAAACTCCCTGCATGGTGAATAGAGAAATATTTTCATGTATCAGCGCAGTGTTTTTAATGTAGGGAAGACAAAGGAGTGCAATGGTGATAGCAGCCAAAAGGGCCACACCAACAATAAAGCCCGTTTCACCAATGATTTGCCAAAAAAGTTCCCTCTTTCCACTTCCCAGTACTTTTCGAATGCCGATTTCTTTGCTTCTTCCAACGGCCTGCGCAGTTGATAAGTTGATAAAATTGATACATGCCATTATTATAATGAAAATACCGATGAGCGATAAAGTCAATAAAGTCGATTTTGAAGTAATGTGATCGCCAAAATTTGGAAGCCGCTTATCAAAATGAACTTCACTGAGAGGTTGCAGAAAATGGGTTCGCCTGGTTGAAACATTTTTATTGGCTGGATAATTTTTTGATGTGAATTTGACTAATTCTTTATTCATCCATGCCGGAGAAAGATTTTCAGGTAATTTAAAAAACACCTGGAAATCACTGGTAGTGGTGCTCCAATCGTCTTTATAATTATAAGTGAAAGGATTAGACCTTGCCGTTTTATAAGAAGTAATAATCGATATGGGAAAATCTGTATTCGCAGGAGGATTTTTTATAATTCCTGCAATCTTTACAGTGGCAGTATTATCTAATTTTAAAAATTTGCCTACAGCGTTTTGCCAGTTACCAAAATATTTGTCTGCCACTTTTTGTGTGAGCACGGTACTGTTGGGCTCATCTAAAACAGATGGATTTCCGTAAAGCCAATCGTAATGAAATACTTTAAAGAATTGGGGATCGCAAAAGAAAAAACCGGTTTCTGCTATAAACTTTTTTTCCGAAGCAGGATCAGAATTATTTTCTCCCATTACAGTTACCTGGCTTCCAAAACTTGCCCATAAGGAACCAAAAGTAATTTGAGGGAAATCAATTCTTAGGGCATCCAACGCAGGATAAGGAACTCCGGGATTATAAATGATACCATCAGAAAAATTATCTTCAGTAACCACATGATAAATTTGATGATAGTTCGGCTGAAATTTATCATAACTCAATTCATATTTCACCACTGTAAAAAGTAACAGGCAGGAAGCAATACCAATAGCCAAACCTGCAATATTTATCACAGAAAATGCTTTTTGTCTTGCTATATTTCTGAAAGCGATCTTGAAATAATTTTTAAACATTTGCTTCCAATATTTTGTTTAATAAAAGTTCTTTTACTTCTACCTCATAAATTAATGCCACTATTTTAAATATTGCTTCTCAGTGTATTATACCAATTAAAAAAACACAAGCTGTTCGGTTTTGATACACTCTGTGTTCTGAATTGATACATCGGTTGTCATTCCATATATGTCGGACAGTAAACCGATAAATAAAGCATATTCCTGTTTTGTGGTTATTAAAAAACTTCCAGATCTTTTGAATTAGAAAAGGTAAACTACATTTGGCATTGCCCTTCGCAATTAAAAAAAATGATTTAGTTTATGAAACCGGCCTCTGTAAGTGATATAAAAAAGGAGCTATCGAATCATGATCCTAAGGAGATTCTTGAATACTGTCTCAGGCTCGTGAAATTTAAAAAGGAAAACAAGGAAATGCTTTCATTTTTACTTTTTGAAGAAGATGACATTCCTGGCTTTATCGCTTCTGTAAAAAATGATACCGAAGAACAGTTTTTGCAAATGAATAAATCAAACATTTATTTTATGAAAAAAAGTGTGCGAAAAATTTTAAGAAATATCAATAAGCACATCCGGTTTGCCGCGTCTAAACAAGTTGAAGCTGAATTACTGATACATTTCTGCAATTGTTTTGTTACGCATTCAATCCCAATTGAAAAAAGCCGCCAGCTTCTTAACTTGTATCAAAATCAGTTGAAAAAGATTGAAAAATCCTTAGCCTCATTACATCCCGATTTACAATATGACATGCAAAGACAATTGATCAGGTGATAACTTGTTTTCTTTTTAAAAGTTTTGCTTTATCTTTATTATTCACCAAAAAAAAGGAGGTATTCATGCAATCTAAAGTCAGATCATGGGTGCCTGTTTCTAATTTTTAATCAGACCAGGCATCCTTTAAAATAATCTGCGACGTGTTTCAGCGTCACGCCACCGGATCGATTCCGGTGGTTTTTATTTTATCGTTTTTCTAAATTGAAAAAAAGGGAATGATTGTTGTAAATAGGTTTCTTACAAATTATTATTTATATCATTTAAAAATTCATCGTTATGAGTACAAAAAAAATTATTCCTGTCTTATTAATGGCTTTCAGCATTTCTTTCGTTGGTCCCACCTTTGCAGCAAAGACGATTCCTGCAAAAACCGAAGTACCTAAAGAAGTTCGTGCACAACAAATTGAGCACCGGCTTATCGAGATCCGCGATATGGATAGAAGCAATTTATCAGGGACAGATAAAAAAGAATTGAGAAAAGAAGTAAAAAGTCTAAAGAAAGAGGCCCGTTCACAAGGAATTTATCTTTCTATTGGCGCCATCATCATTATTATTTTGCTCCTGATTCTTTTATTATAATAGATGCTCTTTTAAATGAAAATGCCCACTATCAAAGCGGGCATTTTTTTTGGATTAAATTGAAACAATTAGGTTTTTTTTGAACTTGCCACCAACGCCACTCCAACGATAGCAAGAACACCACCTACATAAGTCGGCCATCCATACCAATGATTTTCGGTTTTAGTTATCTGGATAGGCCCTGCATCAATTATGTTTTTTTTCTCAGGGATTGAGACACCCTTTACAATTATCATAACAATTCCAATTGCGATTAAAATCCATCCAACTGCTTTCATAATTTATTATTTTTATGGTGAATACAAAATATAAATTATGGTATAACAATTAAAGTGCCGAATACATGGCTAATTGTTGGGATCAGTTTATGCTATTCTTTTCGTTTTAAAAATGGGCACTTCATCACCTTTTACATAATTTAGCTGGTAATGGCTACTCAAATATTTACTAACATAAATCTTTTGGTAAACACCAGGCAAACCGGTGGTTTCATAAGGGGGAAAGAACTCTCAATTTTACCTTCCATAGAAAATGCTTATTTAATTATTGAGGACGACAGGATATCTGAAATGGGAAAGATGGAGGATTGCAGTTTTGTGAAACAAGGAAAAGTTTTACCCAATTACACTTTTGTTTTACCCTGCTGGTGCGATAGCCATACTCATATAGTATTTGCAGGAAGCCGTGAAGAAGAATTCCTGGATAAGATTAAAGGTTTGAGTTACCAGGAAATTGCAGCCAAAGGAGGAGGGATTCTGAATTCGGCAAAAAAATTAAATGAAACTTCTGAAGATGAACTTTTTAATGAAGCATGGAAAAGATTGGACCAGGTGAGTAAGTTAGGAACCGGCGCTATCGAAATAAAAAGCGGCTACGGGTTAACGTTAGAGGGGGAGTTGAAGATGCTGCGCGTGATAAAAAAACTTAAAGAGAAAAGCTCACTCAAAATAAAATCTACTTTTTTAGGCGCTCATGCATTTCCTTCAGAATACAAAGAAAATCACAGGGGTTATATTGATTCCATCATTAATGAAATGCTGCCGGTGATTGCAAACGAAAAATTGGCTGATTATATCGATGTTTTTTGTGAAGTGGGTTTTTTTTCGCCGGAAGAAATGGAAGCGATTTGTGAAGCAGGAAAAAATTACGGATTAAAACCAAAGTTGCATGTCAACCAGATGAATAGTATTGGTGGAATTGAATCAGGGATTTCTGCGGATGCATTATCACTTGACCATTTAGAAAATTTGAATGAAAATGAAATTAAATTGTTAGGAGGTTTTAAAGGAGCGTCAACTCTTTTACCTACCGCTGCTTTTTTTTTAAGAGACGATTTGCCGCCTGCGCAAAGCCTTATCAGTGCAGGCGCCGCGGTTACTCTTGCCTCGGATTATAATCCCGGTTCTTCGCCTTCGGGAAACATGAATTTTGTACTTTCATTAAGCTGCATCCAAATGAAAATGTTACCAGAACAGGCCATCAATGCCGCCACTATTAATGGTGCCTGCGCGATGGAAATTGATAACGATTATGGAAGCATTGCAATGGGCAAAAAAGCGAATTTAATTTTTACCAAACCGATGCCTTCTCTTGCGTATCTTCCGTATTCTTTTGGGGCCAATCTCATTGATAAAGTGATGATAAATGGTTCTTTTATTTAAAATTTGATTCTAAAAAAATGGATATGTTTTCAAAGTTGAAACGCTACGATAAAAAGGACATTCTGGCCCGAACCCATTTGCGCAGGTATGAAACTAAATTGGGAGAAATTATTTTGTGTGATGCAATAAATGATCTTGAAAAAGCAATTGAGGAAACGACGGCAGAGTATATTGTTTTTGGAATTCCTGAAGATATTGGTGTAAAGGCCAACATGGGGCATGGGGGAGCGGACACTGCCTGGCTTCCGTTTCTCGATTCATTTTTAAATATTCAAAGCAATGATTTTTTAGACGGACGAAATATTTTTCTGGTTGGCCATTTTGATTTTTCGGAAGCGGAAAAACTCATCAATGTAAATGCTAATTCTGAAGAGGAGAAAATTAAAGCTTATCGCGCCCTGGTAAGCAGGATTGATGATGCCGTGGAAGAATTGGTAAAAATAATTGTTCAACATCAAAAGATCCCTGTTATAATTGGGGGAGGTCACAACAATGCGTATCCAGCTATAAAAGGTTCTGCAAAAGGATTGTACAAAGCGGAGCTGATTCCTCTTTCCCAAATCAATTGCGTAAACCTTGACCCGCATACTGATTACCGTTCACTGGAAGGAAGGCATTCAGGAAATGCCTTTCGATATGCTGATGAAGATGGCTATCTCCATAAATATTGTATCATTGGCGTTCATGAAAATTATATGCAGGAAAATATTATGATGGATATTGTAAGCAATCCATTCATTGATTTTATTTCTTATGAGGACATTTTTATTCGTGAAAAAAAGAATTTTATCCAGGCAGTAGCTCATGCCACTGGATTTACAGAAGATAATTACACAGGTGTAGAACTCGATCTT
>JBDTKU010000034.1:0-13745 GCA_039935135.1 Ginsengibacter sp.
AATTATCCGGCATTGATAAAATATCCTGGTTTTTCAAATATTTCCAGGAGTGATTCCGGCCCATTTTACGTTGCATTAGGTCGGGCGTTATCCCGTCAGAAGTATTTAACCATCTGTCAAGATCATAGTGATAATATTGCTTATTCCAAAGTAAACCGGCAAAAGCCTGGCGCTGAATATTTTTCTGGTCTTCGGTGGAGGAAGAAGGATGAATCATTTCATAAAATACATCAGCTTCATTCTTTCTTTTTATAAAGCTTTCTTTGAAATTATTTGGAAAAGGGTTTTCTGTTTTTTTATTATTGAGACGGAGATAAATTGTCTGTGATTTTTGAGATTCAATTTCAAAATAATAAACAGGCGAACATTTGGTGCCTCCCTTTTTTTCTTTCAGTTTTTCAAAATCCGTTCCCTTAATTATGGCTTCATGAAAAGCGTCTTTTACAAATTCGCTGGTATTGGGCCGGTTAAAAAGTTTTTGATAATTGGTTTCATTTTCAGTAAAGAGAATATTATTGGTGGGTTGAAAATAAAGAAAATAATCTCCAAGTATATGATGGTGTGCATTTACACAATGATCAGATAGGTATGCAATATTGGGTTTGTTTTCCATGCCGGCATATTGCCAGTTATTATAAAACCATAAAGTGGGTAAAATAGTTAGTGGTGCTTTTTCCGGTCCACGGTTGATCGCTTCAATTTTTATAAATATATCTTCACTGGTTTGCTTCGCATATTCTATATAAACATCAAAATATTTGTCATCCTTAAAGGCTCCGGAATCCAGTATTTCATATTCAGGATCTAACTTTCCACGTTCCGCATTGGTTTTTACCAAATCTTCATAAGGATAAGCTGCCTGCGGGTATTTATACAAATATTTCATATAGTAATGAGTAGGAAGATTATCCAAATAATAATATAGTTCTTTTACATCTTCACCATGGTTTCCTTCCTGGTTGGCTAATCCAAAAAGTCTTTCTTTCAAAATTGGATCTTTGCCATTCCATAACGCTAATGCAAAACACAATTGTTGATTAATATCTGAAATACCTCCCAAACCATCTTCGCCCCAACGATACACCCTGCTGCGGGCATGATCGTGAGGAAAATAATTCCAGGCATCTCCATTTGGGCTGTAATCTTCTCTTACGGTTCCCCACTGCCGCTCGCTTACATAAGGCCCCCACTTTTCTATGGGAATTTCTTTTTTTGCATTTTCTTGTAGCCTTTCCAGTTCTTTATTTTCCATTTATTATATTTAAAAATACACTTATCCATTTGTTGAAAATCCGGGATAGAGCAACATGCCTCCATCCGCGAAAATGGTAGTGCCCACCAAATAATCTGAATCATCGCTGGCAAGCCAAACAGCTACTTTCCCGATATCTTCAGGCTCACCAATGCGATGGTAAGGAATAAGTGTTTGTAGCTTTTTAGCCGCTTCGGGCGTGCTCCAGGCATTATAATTTATAGGGGTTTTTATGGCTCCCGGACCGATGCCGTTCACTCTTATCCTTTTTGGAGCCAATTCCTGGGCCATGCTTTTCATCATCATTTCAATCCCTCCTTTGCTGGTAGCATAGTTTACATGGCCTGCCCATGGGATAATTTGATGAACGCTGCTCATACAAATAATTTTGCCGGCTGCGCAACTTCGCTCTGGTATAACGCCACGTTTTAAAAATTCCCTTACCGCTTCGCGTGAACATAAAAATTGCCCTGTCAGGTTAACATTGATCACGCAATTCCAATCATCAATACTCATAGTTTCTAATGGAGAATCCTTTTGAATGCCGGCATTGTTTACCAGGATATCAATGGTTCCGTACTTGGCATACATTTGCTGAAACATTGATTGGACATCTTCTTCCTTACTTACGTCTGCCTTTAAAGCAATTGCATTGCCGCCATTATCTTCAATTTTTTTTACTACGGCATCTGCGTTTTCAGGATGAGTAATATAGTTAACTACAACGTTAGCACCATCATTTGCTAACGCAATAGCTACCGCTTCTCCAATGCCGCTGTTGGCGCCGGTTACTAAAGCACTTTGTCCTTTCAGTTTAGGGTTTGAATTCATTATTTATTTTTTTAATTTAGAAATAAAATATACAATAATTCTTAATTAGATAATTTTTTCAAATCTCTTCAATAATTTTTCATTTAACACGTTAAATATAGCAGCTACCTATTAGAGTAAATTTTTCACAAAAAATGTTGCTTATGAAAAATACCCTACTCCTTCTTTTTTTATTTTTTGCTTGTCATGCTTTTTCACAGGTAAATGCCGTTTTGCCTTCTGAAGCTAAAACTTTTTATGAAAATGCAATGCTCCGTATAAAGCCCCAGTTCAAAAATTTAATCGAAAAAAATGCCAATAAATTAACGGGGCACAAAATAAATGTGGATAGCCTAATGATTGAATTGCAAAAAAATCCTCTTTTAAAAGGTAAAAATGAAAAGGACATGGAAGCAATAACAGTTTTAATTTTGGTGCAGGTATCAAGGAATGTTGATAATAATTTAAAAGAAATGGTGATCCATAAAAAAAATGATGGGAATGAAAATGAAGCGGATAATCAAAGGGAAAAAAACTACGCCTCTTTGCTTGTTGAAAACAAAAGTGAAATCGCCCAAAATGTTTCATTCATTATGAAAAAATTATCAGTGTCTTCCCAAACGGTAATGGATAAATTTAAATAATTGTTTTTTTGTTGGTTTACTGCAAATTTCATTTTAAACTGAAGTAAGTTCCTGATTTTCACTGTATGTATAAAATATTTAAGTTATTTTTTTTTATTTTATTAAGAATTTGGCACAAATTGTTTTATATTTTTGCACACATGCTCAAAACCTACGTTTATAAAGTTTTATTTTCTTTTGTGCCACTCTTATTTTTTGTAGCCCAGGTTAAAAGCCAGGTAACCGATAGCCTGGTCCGGGAAATAACGGAGATTCCAGCACAGGTTGAAGATACCATTCACATGCCACCGGAAGACACTATATACTTAAAACCGGTAGATACCGTATTAAGGATTAAAAATTTTAGCCCTTATTTTACGCTGCATGTGGATTCCACGCTGGAGTACCAGTTTGAGATCAACAAGAACCCCCGTAATTATTATTGGTATTTAAGAAATTCACCGGTTGGTTTAAAAATCAATAAAGATGATGGGGATCTTCGTTTCAAGGCTGAAAAATCTTATTTCTTATCCGGCAAATTGAAGTACGATATTCAATATAAAGTGAAGATTGGCGTTCAAAACCTGGACGACCCGAAAGATCATGTAGATACCACTTTTACGATTTTATTTTACAACACGGACATCATTCGTTCTAAAATTAAACCAACCGTCAGCAATGACCTTTCTATTGATGAAGGCGATACGCTGAATTTTAAGTTACAATGCGAGCAGGGAAGTTTTCCATTAGAATCTATAACCTATTTCTCTAATTATCCTATCCGGTCAACCACACCTATTATGGAGTGCGGAGACCAGTTTACATGGGTGGCACCTTATGATTTTATAAAAGATGATGAAAAAGTAAAACAGAAATCTCTTTTAATCAAGTTTATCGGAGTAGATAAGTTTTATAATCGGGATACAGCGGAAGTAACGGTAATGGTGAACCAGGCAATAAATTATCCGCGAAGGTTGTTGGAATATGATAAACTGGACAGCACTATACAGATGTATATTTTGCAATTGAAGGCAACGTTTCGCGAACTCGACAAAAAGATTAAGCATACCAAAAATACCCGCACTACATTTGACCTTACGTCGGCCAGCACTTCCCTGGGAGGAACCGTTTTTTCTTCTATGGAGGATCCGGGAATGAAAACAACCGGTAAAATTTTACCCAGTGTCGGTGTTGCGCTGGTTCCCGTTAAAGAAGCAGTGGCCCCCAATAAAAATGATGAATTAAATGCCGCTTCCCTTGTAAGAAACGACATTAAAAGACTGCAATATTTGCTTACCAATAACTCTCTGGTTGGGGATAAAGATCCTGAAATTGTAGAGAAGACTTCGAAAATGAAAGATGAACTTCAGCAAATTCAGTTGCAATTGATTGACGTAGCAATCGTTGATGACACGAAGAACCAGGAGGAACTTGACGAGTATTTTAATAATCCCAAAGTAAATAGAAAGTATAGGCTCAAATCGAAATAACCTTTTAGCAAAGCCCAAAGCAGTAAACGAGGAAATAAGCCATATTTATATTTTACATCATGGAACCGGATCATGCCCGTGACCTCCCCATGGATTACATCTCAAAATTCTTTTGATCGTAAGCCATCCTCCCTTTATTGGCCCATATTTTTTAAAGGCTTCCAACCCATATTGCGAACAGGTAGGTGTGTAGCGGCAGGAAGGTCCCATCCACGGAGAAATAATCAGTTGGTATATTTTTATGAGCCCGATAAAAGGAAGGGATAATATTTCTTTCACTGATTTCATCCGGGCAAAGTTACACTGTTCTTTCCCTGGAAATATCTGCGATTAAAATTGCCGCCATCGCCAGTGCAGCATCTTTTAGCATATTTGTTATATATAACATTTTTATTGGCGTTGAAGAAGCTTGTATAATTCCGGGTATATCTACTGCAAAAACAATAATTAATAATAATATTGCAAGTAGGTATCCTGCAATTTTTGCATACCGGTCAATAATAAATGCCAATGCGGCTAATAAAAATCCGGCTCCAGAAATATAAACCATCCATTTGGAGGCAGGCAAAAAATTGGGAACGTTGGTTACCATATGCCTCGCATTTAAGATATTATTGGCTCCAAAAAATGCAATAATTACTGCAAAAATCAGAATAGCCACCCTGGTAGAAATTAGGTTTTTCATCAAAAAAATTTCATTAAATATAAAATTAATCCCAATAACGATAAAGGAAAGTCTTAAAAGATTCTGTTCACGAAGAAATAAAGGGGGATTTTTATTAAAAAATGTGTGCTGTTTATCCTTTCATTCGTCGATCAACCCTTATCTTTGCGCAAAATTAAGAAGGAGTATGGGTTCCAAATGCATGAAATCTTTATTGGTAGCGACTTTCAGCGCTCTTTTACTATTTTTTTCCAATGTCGCCTTTTCACAGGAAAATCGCGAGGCGCATAAAGACAAAGAAGAAAAATTTGATCCGACCACGGCTATATTAAATCACGTGCAGGATGCTTATGAATTTCACTTCTTTTCTATAGGCGAATTTCATGCTTCCGTTTATTTGCCGGTGATTTTATATTCCCCTCAAAAAGGGCTTTCAGTATTTTCTTCCAAAAAATTTGGCCACGATCATGACCAGGAATATGAGGGATACAAAATGAAGGGCGAAAATGCCATTGTTCCCGTTGATGAAGGGGTAACTGTGTATGACCTTTCATTAACAAGGAATGTAGTTCAAACCTTAATTGCACTGGCACTCTTTACTATAGTAATGGTAAAAATTGGCAATAAATATAAGAAAGGCCACGGGGTAATATCAGCACCTTCGGGAGCACAAGGTTTTATGGAGCCTATTATCATTTTTATCAGGGACAATGTGGGTAAAACGAATTTGGGTAACAGATGGGAAAGATACATGCCTTATCTTCTTACCGTGTTTTTCTTTATTTTGATCAATGCTCTTTTTGGAATGATACCAGGCGCGGCTAATGTTGCCGGCAATATTGCCTTCACACTTATTTTAGGTCTTATTTCTTTGGTGGTAATTCTTTGCAGCACCACTCCTCATTTTTGGAAACATGTTTTATGGCCTCCTGACGTTCCTTTTTTGGTGAAATTAATTTTAGTTCCTGTAGAGCTTTTTGGTGTTTTTGTAATTAAACCCGGAGCTTTGATCATTCGTCTTTTTGCCAATATGGTGGCAGGGCATATTGTAATATTGGCTTTCATTTCCCTGATTTTTATTTTTGGAGAAATGAGTAAAACAGCAGGGTTTGGTTTTTCTCCCTTCTCAGTTCTATTTGTTGTATTCGATTATTTTATAGAAATATTAGTGGCTTTCATCCAGGCATTCATTTTCACCGTCCTCACCGCTATCTTTATCGGGCAGGGGTTTGAAGGAAGTGATCATGATGTACCGACAAATGACCACGCTTTTGTGTAAACTTTTTTATTCATTTCAAAACCCAGAATTATGTCACTAATGACTTTTTTATTTGAAGCTGGATTCTCACACATGGGTGGAGCTATCGGCGCCGGTCTCGCTGCTGTAGGTGCAGGTATCGGAATTGGCCAGATAGGTAAAGGTGCAGTAGAAGGTATTGCACGCCAACCAGAGGCAGCTAATGAAATTCGTGCTAACATGATCCTTGCGGCTGCATTGGTAGAAGGGGTTGCCCTTTTCGCAGTTATCGCAGGATTACTGGCGGTTTTAAAACCAATAGGATAAGCATCAATTTTTTACTGCATCCAAAGCACAGGGCGGAGGATGCAGTATTTTTTAAAATAAAGAAAGAAAAAGAGAGTAGAAAAGAAGCTAAATTGTTGCTTTCCTATTCTTCAATTTTAATTGAATAAAAAATATTTAATAACTCATAATAAATATCATGGAACTTTTACTTCCTAAACTGGGCTTGATTATTTGGACACTTATAGCTTTTGTCATCGTGCTTTATATTTTGGGTAAATATGCCTGGAAGCCGATTTTAAAATCACTGGATGACAGGCAAAAAAACATTTCTGATTCTATTCTTTCTGCTGAAAATATGAAGAAAGAAATGCAACACATGCAAAGCGAAAATGAGGCATTGCTTGCTAAAGCCCGTGAAGAAAGATCCCAGATGATGAGGGAAGCTAAAGAAATGCGGGATAAAATGATCCAGGACGCAAAAGAACAAGCGAGGAAAGAAACCAACAAAATAGTTGCAGATGCACAAAGTGTGATTAACCAACAAAAAATGGCTGCTATCACTGATTTAAAAAACCAGGTAGGAATTTTAGTTCTTGAAGTGAGTGAAAAAGTATTGAGAAGAGAATTAAAAAACAAAGAAGATCAGGAAAAATACATTCAGCAATTGGCTCAGAATGTTGAGTTAAATTAATTTTAAATCAATATGAATAATCCCCGATTAGCCAAACGTTACGCAAAAAGCCTTATTGATATTGCCATACAATATGATAAGCTGGAAGAAGTGCATAATGATGTTGTCTTCCTGAAAGCTGTTACTGACCAAAGTCGTGATTTCGTTTTGATGCTGGACAGCCCCATAATTAACCCTGATAAAAAATATAAGGTCATCCATTCAATTACGAAGGGAAACGTTTCAGCTATTACAGAAACTTTTTTAAAACTCATCTGTAAGAAAGGCCGGGAAGCTAACTTACCCGGCGTGGCCCGTTCTTTTATTGAACAATACAATTCGATCATTGGCCTTCACCTTGCAAAGCTTACTACAGCCACCGAGGTCAGTAAAGAAATGGTGGACTCTTTTGTTTCAAAGATCAAAGCAAGCACATCTTACAACAAAATTCAGTTGGAAGCTGTTGTAGATGATAAGATCATTGGAGGTTTTATACTTCAAATGGAAGGAAAGCTGATTGATCAAAGCATACTAAGAAATCTAAAGGATGTATCTAAACAATTTGACAACAACGATTATTTGCACAAACTTAGGTAAGAAGAAAATATTTCAATTATTAAAAAAGCCGGATTTTTCCGGCTTTTTTAATTTATTCCTTTTAATGAAATATAGTAAAGCAATAAATATTGATGATTTTTATTTTGTAAGTTCAAATCATTCATCATCTTCCGAACCACCTCCTTTGTTGTAGGCTTTTATGAATAATGCACCCAGGTTTTTTTGTGGAGGAATGTAATCTTCAAAAGTTTCTCTAACCTGTTGAGGAGCATGATTAAAGCTGGCCTGCAAACCGGCCCACATTTGCCTCCAGTCAATATTTTTTCCTTCGCGAAGCGTATTATCTAACGCATCAATGATAGGTTTGTTCACATTCATGGTCCCGGTTTCTTTAGTAGAAATGATGTGAGCTTCCGGAGCATATTTTAAAATAGTTTTTAGATTTTGATATCCACCACAAGAACCCAACATGATGATTTTAGCGTTCTCTGGAAGCTGCTGAATTGTATAAGGCAAATGATAACTGTGGCCACGATGAATGACTATGCTGGGCCTCATTCCTTTTGATTGGAGGTAATCTACAAGATCAGCCTGGGCTTTTGCATCCTTATCAGTCTCATTATCCAGGGGAAGATTGGCGAAGATTAAAATGGGTTTCCCTTTTATTGATCTTATTTCTATCCATTCTTTTTTTTGTGTAATGGTCCATGAACTTCGTGGAAATGAGGTAAGATAGCTGGCGAAAGAGGATTTGCCATCAGCATCGCCATAAAAAAATACCTGCTCAATAATTCTTCCTGAATCATCGGCCAGGTAATTATAATCAACCGTATAAATAGGAGGAATTCCAATTTCTTTGGAAAGATCAATCCCATTTTTGGGATCCGCAGAAAGAAATATGGCTTTTAGAAGACCATAAATTTTCTTTCCCCTTTCATTATCTTCCTTAATACATCTTTGTTCATTCCACTCCACGTTTTGGAGCATAGATTTTTGTAATGTCGGATTGGTGATGCTTCCATAAGAATCAGCTACATCCACTGCATCCTCCAATGTTTTTTTGGTTTCTAATTTAGCTACAAAAGCCTGCATTAATTTCTCTGAATTTACAGGCATCGTTTTTAAAAATTCATCCAGTTTATTGTAGCCCGCTGCCATTTTGATAAACTTCTTAAAATGATCAAAATTGAGAGAAATAAGCAGGGAATCTCCGTGAGGCACAGGCCCCATTTTTTGTATCATCCTATCGAAACTATATTTATAGCTTGATGTATAAATATCATTTTCACCCAAAACCATCATATAATATAATTCCTGTGCATTCAATGGCTGCAATGCCCTGAAACGAACTGCAGGACTTGGATTCTCGTGCAAGACATTGATGGGATAAATAAAATGCTGAATGGCTTTTGCTTTCAACATATCTAATAATCCATTCGCTCCCAACATCGCAACGGGTGTGTCTGCCCGGACCATTCTGCCGTAATAGTTAATCTCTGTTTTCACCAGCATCCGGTAATATCCTACACTATCGTAATTTGAATTGGAAGAACCCGCGACTTTTTCTATTTCCGCAATTGTTTTTTTACCGCTTATCAGATCATCCAGGAAAGGAAAATAAAACAACGCCCTGTTCTGCGTACTCAATTTCACCACCATTTTTATTCTTGGATCATCTATTCCCCTTATCAATTTTCCTTGTGGACTTTGGGCAGATTGCGCATAAGTATATAATTGGCTGGGGCTATTATTAAAAGCATCTATAATTAAGGCATCAGCAAAGGGTTCATTTACATAAGGCCCGAGATATTGAAGAATTTTATCTGGATTGATTGTGCAAAATTTCCTGAATAAAGCGATTTTACTTTCCTGGTAGCCTGGATTATCCACGAAGATAGATGCATTGATGATGCCGACTTCATAAGGAACTTCTTTAATCAGAGGAGTCATGTTTTCCCCTTTGATATTAGCTTTTACAATCTCATCAAAATTATTTACCAGCAAAGGAGCCAATGATGGATTGATCTTATGGGTTTTCCAGGCCAGGATGAAATCCTTTAAAAGATCTTCGACATAACGGAGATATCTTACCTTATCATTATTAGTGGGGATGGAATTGTCGATTTCGATATCGTTTCGAAGGACATTAATTTTTCGGATCAGAGCATCCGTTACCTGGATGTTCACGTCAGGATTGGGGCTCACTTTTATCAATCCATCCAGCCGGCCATCCGCTTTGTCAGCTAGCTTTTGTTCATCTTTTATCCTGTCGTGAAATATACGACGGCTAATAGGAATATTAGTGGTATCATTCGCGGCAGCGGTAGGTGGGAAAAAAGCAATTAAAAGAAAAAAATATAATATAAACCTCATGTTCATCTTTAGGTTAAAGAAGCAAAAATACTTCCAATAAACAAATTTAGTCAAACCATTTAGGTTAGGGGTTAATTCGATCTATAAATTTAATTGATTGCCATCATGGATTAACCTTTTGTTAGGAAGTCTGGGAATTGAAAATAAAAATTGAGCAAATAAAATTAGAATGAGGAATATATTTGACCGCACTTCGTTTAAATATTAACAATTAACATCCCTACAGATACCTAAATGGGATTACATTTGAAATTAAACTATTGATTCTATGAAATATTTTATCTCTTTCGCCATTTTGGGTTTTATGGCTTTTTCAGCCTCAGCCCAAAAAGACTCAACCAATAAATTAGGAGGCCTGTTTAAAAAAGCAAGTTCTATAATTTCAAAATCATCCTCCGCGGGCGGCAATTTGTCTTCTGAGGAAATTGTGTCAGGATTGAAAGAAGCCCTTTCCCTGGGGGCACATAAAAGTACTGATAAACTTTCAGTGGCAGACGGCTTTTTTAAAGATGCTGCTGTAAAAATATTGATGCCTAAGCAAGTTCAGGATATTGAAAATAAAATGAGAATGTTGGGTATGGGAAAATTGGTGGACAAAGCTGTTCTAAGTATGAACCGCGCCGCGGAAGATGCGTCCAAATCTGCTGCACCTATCTTTCTTTCAGCAATAAAGGAAATGACCGTTATGGATGCATTAAACATTTTGCGTGGAACAGATACTGCAGCCACTGCCTATTTAAGGAAAACTACTACCCCACAATTAACCACCGCTTTTCAACCTGTAATTGAAGAATCTCTAAAAAAGGTAGATGCTACCAAATATTGGAAAGATGTTTTTACCGCCTACAACCGTTTTTCTTCAACGCCGGTGGATACTGATATCAATAGTTATGTCACACAAAAGGCGCTTGATGGAATTTTTCATTACGTGGCCGTCGAAGAAATAAACATCAGGCAAAATCCTGCGGATAGGGTTACGGATATTCTCAAAAAAGTTTTCACGAAGTAGCTATCTTTTTATCAAATAGAAAAATGGATTTTTTGTTCTTTTACTATTGGGTTTTAAAACATTGCCGGGGTATTGAAGCAAAATAATTACACTGATATTTTATTGACTTTTTGTAACCTATGTAAGTAAGTAATTTTGTGATCATCCCTTTTTTCTTATAATTAAAATTAAATTTGCCAAAAATTAATTCTGCAATAAATAGAATCTATTGCAGAAAATAAACGTAAATAAGAAAATAACAATTACAAAATGAGTTACATCGCAAGCATCCATGCACGCCAGATTTTAGACAGCCGTGGCAATCCTACAATTGAAGTAGATGTCCTAACAGAAAACGAATATCTCGGAAGGGCAGCGGTTCCTTCAGGAGCCAGCACCGGCGTTCATGAGGCAGTAGAACTTCGTGATAATGACAAAAAAGTGTACAGCGGAAAAGGGGTTCTTACGGCTGTTGAAAATGTAAATACGCTGATAGCGCATGAATTAATAGGCTGGGATATAGCAGATCAGACAGGAATTGATGCGAAAATGATTGCCATTGATGGCACTGAAAACAAGAGCAAGTTGGGTGCTAACGCGATTTTGGCTGTAAGTCTTGCTGTTGCAAAAGCAGCGGCCCTTGAAGCTAACCTTCCTCTTTACCGTTATATCGGTGGAACAAACGCGAAGATTCTCCCCATACCAATGATGAACATTTTAAACGGAGGGGCTCATGCGGATAATAAAATAGATTTCCAGGAATTTATGGTAATGCCAATTGGTGCTTCTTCGTTTAGCGAAGCGCTCCGTTGGGGAGTAGAGATATTTCATTCTTTGAAAAGTGTACTAAAAAAGAACGGCTACAGCACCAATGTAGGTGATGAAGGAGGTTTTGCTCCTAATATCCAAAGCAATGAAGAGGCTATAGAAACTGTGATGAAAGCCATCGAAGGCGCTGGATACAAAGCCGGAACAGAAGTGGCAATTGCCATGGATCCGGCAGTTAGTGAAATGTATAACACGGATAAGAAAGTGTACCATTTCCATAAATCAGACGGAAAAGAATTAAGCTCTGAGAAAATGGTGGAATACTGGGAAAGCTGGGTAAAGCAATATCCGATCATTTCTATTGAAGACGGAATGGCTGAAGATGACTGGGAAGGATGGAAACTGATGACCCAAAAATTGGGAAAGAAAATTCAATTGGTAGGGGATGACCTTTTTGTTACCAACGTAAAAAGGCTTCAAAAAGGAATTGATGAGCATGTGGCTAATGGATTATTAGTAAAAGTAAACCAGATTGGTAGCCTCACAGAAACTATCAATGCAGTTTCACTTGCTCAAAACAATGGCTATAATACCATTATGAGCCATCGCAGCGGAGAGACTGAAGATACTACTATTGCTGACCTGGCCGTGGCCCTTAACTGTGGACAAATTAAAACAGGGTCTGCCAGCCGGACCGATCGAATTGCGAAGTACAATCAGTTGATTCGTATAGAAGAAATGTTAGGCGAAAGTGCTGTGTTTCCAAAAGGAAGGATTAAATTTGGTAGAAAATAAGTTAAAGTTTAGCCTCGCTCAATATTTTTTATTCATTTTCAGTTGATTATAATTTATGAAAAGGTTGCGCCACATTTTTTATAACAAATATTTAATTACAGGCATAGCTTTTGCCGTATGGATGATGTTCTTTGACAGAAATGACTTTCCTTTGCAGATTAAAAGAATGCGTGAATTGAATAAAATGGAGCAAAATCAGAAAAACATGGCTTTGCTGATTTCCAATACCCAAAAAGAACTTGAATTGTTGAAAACTAATCCCGAAACATTGGAAAAATACGCGAGGGAAAAGTACATGATGAAGAAGGATAATGAAGACTTGTATATTGTTACATTTGACTCATCATCAATTAGATAACAGGTCGTTTACAATAATTTGGAAGAGAAAGCGTTTTAGAAATGGATAGAATATATTTTTTATTTAAGCCACATATTTTTTTATGACTAAAATTACATTGGAAGACTTGGTTAGATACCTGTATAACGAAACTTCCGAGCCGAAAACGGCCTCTATCAGGGCTGCTTTGCAAACAGATTGGAATTTGAGAGAGAGCTATGAAGAATTAGTCAGTTCTAAGCATGATTTAAGTAGAATTCAACTTTCTTCACCACGACCTGAAAGCGTGAACAAGGTGTTGGATTATGCTTCTAAAAAGCGTGTGACTGTTTCTTAACACCAAAAAATTAAAAAATTTCATCTTATTTTTATCCCGCTTTTATAGCGGGATTTTTTATGACTAAAAAAGGAAAATACCAGTTTGTCATTAATTATTTTGTGCAGAATAATCCTGATGCAAAAACAGAATTGTTATATGATAATCCATATCAATTACTGGTGGCCGTAATCCTTTCAGCTCAATGCACTGATAAAAGAGTAAATCTAACCACGCCCTATATATTTGAAAGTTATCCTGATATTGAATCTTTAAGCGAGGCTACTTCCGAAGCTTTTTTTCCCTTAATTAAAAGCATTTCTTATCCAAATAATAAAACCAATCACCTGATTGGGATGGCGAAAAAAGTGATGAGTGATTTTGGCGGGCAAATTCCTATGACGGTTGATGAGTTGATGTCGTTACCCGGAGTAGGCAGAAAAACGGCGAATGTAATTACTTCTGTTGTGGACAACCAGCCCAATATGGCGGTAGATACGCACGTATTCAGAGTGGCTAACCGGATCGGATTGGTAAAAGCAAAAACACCCCTTGAAGCCGAAAAACAATTAATAA
>JBDTKU010000035.1:0-6233 GCA_039935135.1 Ginsengibacter sp.
CTCAGAAGCATGGTTATAGATTCCACTGATTTGAAGACCTTTCACTTTTCCTTTGGCATAATTATTAATTCCCGCCACTTGCAAGCCACTTAAATCATTAATGATCGTATTATTGATTCCCGCAATCTGCATTCCGGTTACGTTTCCACCGGTAAGATTAAAAATGCCGGCAGCCTGAAAACCGCGTATCTCCTTTTTGTCAAGATTAAACAATCCTCCGATTTCTACACCATTTAATCCTCCTGAATAGCCACCAAAAATGTTAAGCGAAAAACTATTAATCACCTGCGAATTCAGCCTCCCATGCGTGCTCAGGCCCGGCGTAACAGAAACCTGGAAGGGTCTTTCTGTAAAATATTTAGAAAGGTTTAGGCTTTGAATTTTTTGTTTGTACGACAGTAGAAACATTGCGGCCGCCGTTTTTTCGAGCCTGGCTGAATCTTTTTTTAAATAGAGATAATCGGTTATTGCAGAATCGGTTATCAACCTCAGTTTTAGAGAATCCGGCGCATGAAAATCTTTAGGGCTGATGGTAACAAATGTTTGAGTTATCAATGCCGGGCTGATGGTGATAGTCAGTTCCTGGTTATATTTGGGCCTGATACTTATCGTAGTATCGCCATATAATTCTTTGCTAACCGTAAGTACAACTTCTTTATTTTTTGTTTTTAATTTCAATTGAAAATATCCATTATCATCTGTCAGCGTTGAAACGAGTAATCTCTTTTCGTAAATACTCGCATCACTAATTTTATTGCCTGATAAATTATCAATTACATATCCACTTACAGTATAAAATTTATCGGCTGATATTTCCTGGGTGGATACAATGGAAGCTTTTATGGGTTTCCTCCTGATAATAATATAATTGCCGCTTTGTTTAAATTCGTATTTATCGCTAAACAAAAGTTCAAGCACCTGTTGTATGGTTTTATTAGAAACTGAAAGGCTTACCAGGCTATCCCTTTTGATAATATTTGAGTTGTAGGAAAAATAGAAATTCCCTTTGTTACTTATTTGCTCCAACACATTATCAAGGCGCTGCCTCTCTACCTGTATGGAAATATTCCTATCAAGAATACTTTGTGCTAGCACACTATTTTGCATTGCCATCAGGAACACACCAATGGCAAGCGCTCTTTTTAGAGCTTTCATAAATTGATTCATTTAAGTTTATTTCAAAATAATTTCGCCGCCTGTTTTGGAAACAGAAATATTAAATGTCTGCTGTATTATCTCAAGAATTCTATCAAGTGATTCATTATTAAAAGTGGTAGTGAGCGGAAGATTGCGCAACTTTTTATTTTCAATAATGATGTTCACATTATACGCCTGGTTCAACACCTGCACCAACTCCCACAAAGGCGTGTTATCGCATTCAAATTCCTTAGTTCGGTAATAATTATAAAGTTCCCCGGAGTATTTTTCTTTTGCTAAAACATTTCCCTCTTTCTTCACCAATATTTTTTCATGGGGATGCAAATCAATTTCCTTCTTATTATGAATTACTTCTACGATACCTGTTTCCACAATCACTTCAGTGTTTCCGTTCCTACTTTTCACATTAAATGAAGTACCCACTACTTTAATGGTTATATTATTTACATGAATAATAAAAGGTTTTGTTTTGTCATGAGCCACTGAAAAAAATGCTTCTCCTTCCAGGCTAACAGTTCTTGTTTTACCGGTGAACTTTTCAGGATAATCAATCGTTGAATTTTTGTTCAATGTAATAACTGACTGGTCCGGCAAAGTATCTGTAATCACCTTATCCATTGATTTTATCGCAACAGTTTTGATTTCCTTTTGATTAAATATTGTGTAAGCAATCGCCACTGCACTGACAACAAAAATCACCATCGCCGCCACTTTCAGCCACTGGAACTTGCGAATAATTTTAACAGGCGCTTTTTTTACAGGTGTTGAATGAATTCGGTTTTTGAATTTTCGCCATGATTCGTTTTCATTCAACCGGCTTGTGGCTGCAAAATTTTTACTCTCATCCCATATCAATTTAAAATCATTAAAATGCTTTTTGTTGATATTGTCTTTTATGATCCATTTCTCTACTGCTTCATTTTCAACCGGGTTGGTTTCATGCAAAAGGTATTTCACCAGTAGCGTATCATCAATATGGTAGAAATTATCTTTCAATTTTTTTATTTAAACATGAATAATAAAAGTATAAGAAAAGGTAAGAATTCTGCTAATTCGGTGCGCATTATTTTCAATGCTTTTCCCATTTGATTCTCTACAGTTTTAATAGAAATTTCCAGCCGCTCCGCAATTTCCCGGTATTTCAATTCTTCAAAACGGCTCAATTGAAAAATAGTCCTGCATTGCTCAGGAAGCCGTTCCAAAGCCTCTTTCACTCTGCTTTCAAGCTCTTTCGATATAATTTTTTTTGAGGTGCTGTCTGTTTGATTCTTCATTTGATAAACCGTATGTGATTCGTATTTCAGACGTACTTTCAAATGCTTTAAATGATTCAGGCATTCATTGTAAACCGCCCGGTAGAGATAAGCAGCAACGGAGCCGTTGATTGAAAATTTATCGGGCCGTTCCCAAAGTTTATAAAAAATATTTTGAACAATTTCTTCGGCAGCCATCTCATCTTTCAAAATCGTACAGGCATAGGCGTGAAGTTCCTTGACATGCGCTTTAAACACCTGTTCAAATATTTTTTCATCACGGCTGGCCAACGATGCTATAATATCTTCTTCCTTCAATTCTAATCTTACGAATTTGTTTACCGGTTTAAAATATAATGCTTCTGCCAAGTCGTCTTTTTATAATAACAACTTAACATTGATTTACCCCTATTCGAAATTGAAAATAAATTAATTCAGCAATTGTTGGAAGATTTTTGAGGAAATATTTTTTACCAGTCAGTAACTTATTCTGTATAATATAAAGAATCGGATTTATGCAGTGAAGCAACAAATTTGTCGAATTTTTAATTTATTAATCTGCACTAAAAATTGGCAAAATCATGTCCGGCTTTATATTTAAGCCTATGGAATTTATCGAATGCTTACAACAGGAAATTGTTTAATAAACTGGATAAAATAAGAGGTAATCCAAACCTTTTATTGGAACTTTGGCTAAAGCCGACTGATTTTTTTAATTTACCGCAGGTTAAAACGTGTGGCAAAGCAAGGAAGCGCTTATATTGCGACTGTTCTACCTAATTCTATTATACATTATGATCGAACAAATTGAATAAATTTCAAAGCATTAAGAATTGGAAAACGTAGTAGAAAAACTAAACCAGATAAGTCCACATTATTTCCCTATTACCATGGACTAAAAAAAAATGATAAAGGAATAAGGTTATTAAATTCATAGGAGATTTACTACTAAGATTAGGAAGAAATCCGCATTTAATTTGCGCTTGTTCTACCTAAATCCATTTATTAAAACTCAAATATATTGCTGCATTTCACTTTGATATTGCTGCGCAACTTTCCTGGCTTCTTCTGCAAAATTTTTATCATGCCCCGCATAAATAATAGCGCGGGATGCGTTGATCAATAAACCGCAATCTTCATTTAAACCATATTTACAAACGGATGAAAGGCTGCCACCCTGCGCACCAACGCCCGGTATTAATAAAAAATGTGAAGGAATTATTTTTCTAATCGATGAAAGATCCATGGCTTTTGTAGCGCCAACCACAAACATGAGATTTTTATCTGTTCCCCATTCCCTGGTTTTGCGAATTACTTCTTCATATAAAAATTGGTCACCAATCTTTTGTTGCTGAAAATCTTCACTGCCTTTATTGCTGGTTAATCCTAAAACAATCGTCCATTTATTTTTATAATTCAGAAATGGTTTTACACTATCACTACCCATATAAGGCGCAACGGTGACAGCATCAAAAGGAATCGTTTCAAAAAAAGCTTTTGCATATTGGTCAGATGTATTGCCGATATCTCCGCGTTTGGCATCTGCGATTTTAAAATGAGTTTTTGGAATATAATTCACCGTTTTTTCCAACGCCTCCCACCCTTTGGCGCCAAGTGATTCATAAAAAGCTGAGTTTATTTTATAGGCTACACACCAATCTTTGGTAGCATCAATAATTTGCTGATTAAATTGAAAAACTGCGTCAGGAAGGGTTTTCAAATGCTTTGGAATTTTTTCAATATCCGTATCGAGTCCTACACACAAAAACGTTTTTTTCTCTTTAATCTGATTTATTAAATAATTTCTGTTCATACTTAATTGCTTTCAATCTTTGTTATTATTTTATAGTGAACGCACAAATAACCAGGATTTTTATTTGCCACAATTCAATTTATACACCGGTCTTATTAATTTCTTTATCAGCAAATCCTTTTAATATTTTCCCAAACAAAAAAACTTCTTCAAAAGTATTATACAAAGGAACCGGCGCAATCCTGATTACGTTAGGTTCGCGCCAATCCGCAATCACGCCATTCTTTTTTAAAGACTCAAAAAAGTCTTTCCCTTTTTCAGGTAACAGAATAGAGACCTGGCAACCATGTTCATTTTCATTTTCCGGTGTCAATATTTCCACTACTTTTTTTAAAGAAGAATGATTGATCCCATGCAAAATATAAAGAAGGTACGAGCTTAAATTTTTTCCTTTTTTAATAATTTTTTCAAATCCTGCTTCTTCAAAAATATCAAGCGAGGCTTTATGTGCCGCCATGCTCAGGATATTCGGGTTACTCAGTTGCCATCCTTCCGCAGTAGGAATTGCGTTAAACTTTCTCTTAAACTGAAAACGCTCGTGCTTATCTGTTCCCCACCAACCGGCCAACCGTGGAAGCGATTTGTTGGTAGCATAACGATAATGTATAAACGCACCTGCAACAGCCCCGGGGCCTGAGTTTAAATATTTATAAGAACACCAGCAGGCAAAATCCACTTCCCAGTCATGAAGATGCAATTCCACATTTCCCACCGCATGGGCAAGATCGAATCCGCAAATAGCTCCGGCTTCGTGTGCCACTGCTGTTATGGATTTCAGGTCAAAAAACTGACCGGTAAAATAATTGATTCCGCCGATTAATACCAATGCCAATTCATCCGAATTTTCTTTGATAGCAGAAATAATATCTTCATTCCGGATTGCATATTCTCCTTCACGCGGCTTCACTTCTATTAAAGCTTCATCAGGGTTCAGGCCATGCAACTGCAATTGAGAATCGATTGCATAATAGTCAGAAGTGAAAGCGCGGTCTTCGCAAATAATTTTGAAGCGTTTATTATCCGGCCAGTAAAAAGTGGTAAACATTAAATGAAGGTTTACCGTTAATTGGTTCATTACCACTATTTCTTCAGCACGCGCACCGAGTATCGGTTCAAGCTTTTTAGAAAACACATCATGAAAATTTGTCCAGGGATTTCTTCCGTAAAAATGTCCTTCCACGCCATAGTTGGCCCAGTTTTCCATTTCGTCCAACACCCTGTCCTGCGCCGTTTTTGGCTGAAGGCCTAAAGAATTTCCATTAAAATAAATGCAATCTTTGTCGTTAAGGATCGGGATGTAAAACTGATCGCGAAAGCTTCTTAAGGGATCATCTTCATCCTGTTGTTTTGCAAACTCACTTGTATTTTCAAAATTCATTTCGCGTGTTTTTCTTTATTTACTGTTTACTTATTTATTCTTTCAGAACAGCTATTTAATTTTCCCATACCTCTCTTTTTCTAAAGATAAATCTGAATATTTGCGTAATTTAAAAAATGATAAAGGTAAGCAACGAAAAACAGGCGTATTAAAAAAAACTTTTCTGTTTATAATAACAAATTACTGATGAAAGAACCTGATTATTATTTTACCGTTGAAAGCGCTGCCAATGCTGAGTTTAAAGACCGTGGAAGTAAATTCATAGCTTATTCATTTCCTTTAAAAAATACAATTGATTTTAAAAAAAATTTGCAGGATGTAAAGAAAGAACACCCAAAAGCTTCTCACCATTGTTTTGCTTACAGAGTTGGAATTGATGGAAATAATTTTCGTGTGAGCGATGATGGTGAGCCTTCGGGAACCGCAGGAAAACCTATCCTCGGTCAAATAGATTCCAAAAATCTTACTGATATTTTAATCGTAGTTGTTCGTTATTTTGGAGGAACCTTATTGGGTGTTCCCGGTTTGATCAATGCTTACAAAACCGCAGCTTCCCTGGTTTTGCAATGCACGCCAGTGGTGCAAAAAGCAGTAGAGATCAAATATGAATTGCAATTCAATTATACGGAAA
>JBDTKU010000036.1:0-6329 GCA_039935135.1 Ginsengibacter sp.
AACCAGCGCCTTTTACTACAATTCCACTTCCATAACCTCCATTTAAAGTAGTAGTAACAGAAACTGCATTTCCCTCTTTATCCAGCACATCAAAATGAGTGGTCTCCTCCCCTTCCATGATATAGCCCTCTTTGATATCCTTGCTGTTCCCGGCTTTCGTCGGATCGTAATCGCTCATTCTCTTTTTAAGATAAGCATCGCTCACCAAAGTTTTCACGGGAACTTTTACAAAATCCGGGTCTCCCAGGTATTTGGCGCGGTCAGCAAAAACACGCCTTTCCACTTCCGACATCAATTGCACGGAAGCCAAAGTGCCATAATTCATTTCACCAATATTTTTCATCTGGCTCATCTTCAGCATTTGTTCCAAAATAATTCCACCGCTGCTGGGCAAGGGCATTGAAACCACTGTGTTTCCTTTGTAATCAAATACAATTGGCACTCTTTCCTTTGCTTCGTAGTTTTTTAAATCTTCTTCATTGATCAATCCATTGTCTTTTTTCATTTGCGTAGCAATCAATCGCGCTGTTTCTCCTTCATAAAAGCCTTCTGCACCATTGTCCCTTATTCTTTTTAAGGTATTGGCAAGATCTTTTTGAATCAGCGTGTCCCCTTCTTTCCAAAAACTTTCTTTTACAAAAGCCGGTGCAAATTCATTCACATTCAATAACTGATTGCGCGCAGAATTCAGGCTGTAAGCTTCCCCTTTGGCCAAAACAAAACCTTTTTCAGCAAGCTCTATCGCAGGTTGTATTAGTTTTTTAAAAGGAAGCTTTGCATATTTCATACAGGCGAACATGCCTGCAACAGAGCCAGGAACGCCAACCGCAAGAGGACTGTTTTGGGAAAGATTCATTTGAGGGTTTCCGTTGGCATCAAGGTACATATCGCGCGATGCCTTGCCGGGCGCTTTTTCCCTGTAATCTATAGAGATATTTTGGCCGTTCTTTAAATGGATAATGCTAAAACCGCCACCACCAATGTTTCCGGCGCTCGGATGAACCACCGCGAGCGCTAATTGGGTAGCAATGGCCGCGTCAACTGCATTTCCACCTTGTTTCAAGATGCTTACACCCACCTCGCTGGCTATTGGGCTCGCTGAAACAACGGCACCCCGCTTTACTTCAATTTTCTTTTGTGTGTTAAGATGAAACGCATTTATTTTTTGTTGATTCGAGCAGGATGCCAGTAAAAGATAACAACCTACAATGCCGGAAATAAATTGGATTTTTCTCATAAAATTCAAATAAGCATTAAAATATATTTCTAATGGATGATCGTGAAGTTTGTAAAAATAGTAATTAAAGTTTTGCTGGTTTGCTTTTGCTAAAATAAAAATCTGCCCTATTTGCCTGCCTTTGCCGATAGGCAGGTTGATTTACTGAAAAATATATTGCCGTTGAACTATAATTATTTGTTCCTTTACTGAATTATTTGTTCTTTTACTTCTTAATTATTTTAATTGAATAAAATAGTAAAAAGCCTGCCAACCCATTTATAAATTCGATGTCTAATTCTTTAATTTTTTGAGTCAAGATGAGAAATAAACCCAAGGGTGTGTTTTGTTTGGAAGGCTTTTGGTATGGCGATCACAGAGATCTTATATCAGTAACTCCCGTGTTGGAATTGGTGGGCAAACACAGCAATATGCCATTCGTACATCACCGGTGCAATACAAGGGCAGAATTTGAATATTCGATCAACCGCTGGAAAACGAAATCCTTTTGCGGCAAGTATCCCATTCTTTATTTGGGCTTTCATGGCGAGCCCGGTTTCATAAAAGTAGGAAAAGAAAAAGTTACGCTCATCGATCTTGCAAATATTATTGGAAACACCTGCGCCCGCTCCATTATTCATTTTGGAAGTTGTTCTACTTTAAACCTAAGTAAGAAAAGAGTCCAAAATTTTATGGACCAAACGGAAGTGCTGGCTGTGATGGGCTACAAGCGCGATGTTGACTGGCTTCCTTCGGCGTCTTTTGAAATTCTTCTTTTGGATATTCTTCAAAATAACCCTTTTGATTCTACCGGGATAAAAGTTTTTAGCAGGATAGTTCAGTCTGAATGCAAAAGGCAGATTGCCGAACTGGATTTCAGATTAATGATCAATGAAAATAAACACTTCGTAAGAAAACGAGTGAAGCCTGCGGTATATGCAAGGTAGCAATTGAAAGTATATTTTTTCCTGAATACATCTGTAATATTCTAATTATTCTCATCCTATCACTTTTATTTTTTTATCATGAGTCAGGATAGAAAATATTTTCTAAAATATAAAAGATGGCCGTTCTAAAAAATCGGATGATCCGTATGAGGAGTTTTTATAAAAAACAAATCGGATAACTTTACTCACAAATAAAAAATATGGAGAAAATAATTAAAGCCAAAGAATTTTTAGCCTTAAAAGGAATTGAAAAAGCAGACATCGGCGTGGTCCTGGGAACAGGGCTGGAAAAGATTATTAACCTGGTGGAAGTAGAGCAAACTATTCCTTACTCACAAATTCCGGGCTTTCCTGTCTCTACGGTTCAGTTTCATAAGGGAAACCTCATTTACGGAAGGATCGGGGATAAAAGAATTCTGCTGATGCAGGGCCGCTTTCATGCCTATGAAGGATATACCCAGGATCAGATTGTTTTTCCTTTGCGCGTGATGAAATTGTTGGGTGTACAAAAATTATTTTTATCCAATGCGGCCGGGGGCATCAATCTTAATTTAAAAAAAGGCGATCTCGTAATTATAGAAGACCATATCAACCTGCAATATGGCAATCCGCTAACAGGCAAAAATTATAATGAATTAGGCCCGCGTTTCCCCGATATGTGTGAGCCCTACAATACTTCATTGATGAGGTTTTTAGAAGGAAAAGGAAAGGAATTAAAAATTAATTTAAAGAAAGGGGTTTATGTCGCCGTACACGGTCCCAACCTGGAAACCAGGGCGGAATATCGATACCTTAAAATTATCGGAGCCGATTTAGTGGGAATGTCAACAGTACCTGAAGTGATCGTTGCCAATCACATGCAAATGCCATGCGTGGCGGTTTCGGTCATCACTGATGAATGCGATCCTGAACATTTAAAACCGGTTGTTCTTGAAGAAATCATTGCCATTGCAAACCAGGCAGATGAAAAATTGTCGCGGTTATTTTTTGAGACAATTAAAAGTTTGTAATGAAAGAAGCGCTATTAATCTTTGCAAAAAATGCTGAATATGGCAAAGTAAAAACCAGGTTGGCAGCAACTATCGGTAATGAACACACGCTTTTAATTTATCGCCAGCTTTTGGCTCACACCCATTCAATTACTAAAGAATTGGAAATGGATAAAATCCTTTTTTATTCAGGATGGATCAATGAAAAAGATGAATGGGAAAACCAGGTTTATCATAAGAAATTACAACAAGGATATGATTTAGGAGACAAAATGAAAAATGCCTTTAAAGATTCGTTTACTGGTGAATATAAAAAAATAGTAATCATTGGAACCGATTGTTATGAGCTGGATGCACCAATAATTTCGGAGGCTTTTATCCAATTGAATAATGCTGATGTAGCAATAGGTCCGGCTGCTGACGGTGGTTATTATTTATTAGGAATGAAGAAATTTCATCCGGAAATATTCGATACTATTGAATGGAGTACCTCTAAAGTTTTGGAACAAACTAATTCAGTTTGTGAAAGATTGGGTTTGTCTTTTTTTCTTCTCCCGAAATTAAGTGACATTGATTATGAAACCGACTTAAAAAAATACCCGGATTTATTTTTAATGAAGAACAAAGAAGCATGATCAGTATAATTATCCCTACATGGAATGAAGAAGCCACTATTGAAAAAACCATTGAACGATTGCGCGAAATTGACCAATTGAACCTGGTTAAAGAAATTATTATTTCCGATGGAGGCAGTTCTGACAAAACCATCTTCTTAGCAAAAAATGCAGGAGCAAAAGTGGTACAAAGCCCTGTAAAAGGAAGAAGCGCCCAAATGAATTTTGGTGCATCTGTTGCCACAGAAAGCATTCTTTATTTTCTTCATGCAGATACTATTCCTCCTGTAAATTTTTCTTCAGACATTCAGGATGTAATATCAGAAGGCTTTAGCAGCGGCTGTTACAGGCTTTCTTTTGATATTGACCATTGGTTTTTAAAAGCTAATTGTTACTTCACACGTTTCGATGTCAACGCGATCCGATTCGGCGATCAAAGTTTATTCGTCACTAAAAAAGCTTTCGAAAGCGCGGGAGGTTTTCGTGAAGATCTTTTGATGATGGAAGACCAGGAGATCATCCACCGCATCAAAAAATATGGACAATTTAAAGTAATCAATCGTGAAGTAATTACGTCGGCGAGAAAATATCTTGACAATGGAATTTATCGCATGCAGGGAATCTTTTTTCTAATCTGGCTGATGTACTACCTTGGATTATCCCAACAAAAATTATTGAAGTTTCACAGGCGATTAATCAACCGGCATAAACTATAAAAGTTAAAATAAAAATCTATCTTATTTGTCGCTTTACTACCTATCCACAAACCGAAACAGAGTTTTTTGATGCCTCAAAAAACATTAAAAAATGATCCGTTTCGTAAAAATTTTAATTATTCAGCCTATCTTTAAATAGTAAAACAATGAATACGAGACTACAGATTGCTAATTTTACTTTGTATTTTAAAAATTTGATATTTTCATTTAAATGAAAATCCCACCAAATATTGCAGATGATAAAGTTGATAGTATCCCCAGGGGAAAATTAAAATCTTTATTCGACATCCGGGCAAAAAAACGGTCACTGACCAGCCTTATTTCCTGGGCGGTAAGCCTTTCGCGTCCCTATCGAAAATATGTGGTAGTTATTTTATTGGCGATGCTTTTAGAAGCGCTCATTGGGCTTGCCGTTCCGTGGCCACTGAAATTGATCATAGATAATGTAATTGGCCATCATCCTTTGCCGCAATTTCTCCACTGGATGGATTCTTTTTTCCCCAATGAAAACTATATACAGCTTGCTGCGGTGGCAGCTTTGAGCTATCTCGCTATCACAATTATTGGTTCTATTGCCAGCTATATCGACACCTTTTATAATGAAAAAGTAGCCCAGTACATTGCCGACGATCTGCGAAGAAAAATGTATCACCATCTGCAACATCTTTCTCTATCCTACTATGATACGCATCAAACCGGAAAACTAATCAGCACCATTACGGCAGACGTTGCAACGATACAAAGTTTTGCTTCTGCTACTTTATTAAATATCCTGGTAGATTGCCTGACCATCGTGGGCATGATAGGTGTGATGTTTTATCTTGATTCAGATTTTACATTAATTGCGCTGGCGGTCACTCCTTTCCTGCTTTTTTTTGTAAGCCACTTTAAAAAAGCTATGAAAAAAGCTACGCGTGAAGTGAGAAGAGATCAAACCAATATGTTTGTGATTTTGCAAAAAGGTTTGGAATCTATAAGGGCAGTAAATGCCTTTGGGCGGCAGGATTATGAAGAAGCACGATTAAAAAAAATAAGCCAGGATACAGTAGAGGCTGCCCTAAAAGCAAAGCGTGTAAAATCAGTCCTATCGCCGGTAGTGGCTATCACGGTTTCCGCATGTACTGCTTTTGTACTTTGGCGTGGCGCTCACCTGGTAGTCAATGGAATAATGACAGTGGGGTCTCTAACCATATTTATTTATTATATGGGCAAATTTTTTAGTCCTGTACAAGACCTGGCAAAAATGACGAGCACGATAGCACAGGTGGCGGTGGCTTTGGAAAGAATACAATCTATTTTAGAAACCGACACCATTACCAAAGAAATATCCAATGCCATAAAGCCTGAAAGACTAAAAGGAGAAATCGTTTTTGACCATGTTATCTTTTCTTATAATAAAGAATCGCCCGTCATCGAAGAACTCAACCTGACGATTCATTCGGGCCAGCGAATTGGAATTTGTGGTCCTACCGGCTGTGGAAAATCAACCATTGTGGGGCTCATCGCGCGTTTTTATGATCCGGTTTCAGGACGGATATTAATAGACGGAACTGATATTTCTGAATTTACTCTTGATGGCTTGCGGGAGCAAATTGCATTCGTAATGCAGGATACCATTCTCTTCTATGGTTCCATTCGCGAAAACATTGCTTATGGTAAGCCGGATGCAACAGAAGAAGAAATAACTGAAGCGGCAAGTATGGCCAATGCGATTGAATTCATTGAAAAAATGCCGCATGGATTTGATACACTGGTTGGTGAAAGAGGCGTAACTCTTTCCGGTGGGCAGAAGCAAAGAATTGGAATCGCGCGGGCATTGGTTCGCGATTCACCCATATTGATCCTTG
>JBDTKU010000037.1:0-9631 GCA_039935135.1 Ginsengibacter sp.
CCTTATTCTGCGCTTAGGAGTTTTTATAAAGACTGGTATCGTCCTAATCTAATGGCGGTGATTGTTGTTGGAGATATTGATCCTGCCAAAGCAGAATCTCTTATTAAAAAATATTTTGCGTCTAATAAAAACCCGGAAAACGAAAGACCAAGAATCCATCCGGATGTTCCACCTTATCAGAAAAGCGTAGCTGAAGTAATAACCGATAAAGAAGCTACAAGTTATATGTATCACGTTTACTATTCTCCACAAAAGGTAAACCCGATAGTTACATTAGGCGATTATAAAAAAGATTTAGTGAAAGATATTTTTTCTGATCTGCTCAATCAAAGATTGCGTGAATTAACACAAAAAGAAAATCCTCCTTTTGTGTATGCGGCCTGCGGTTTCAGTTCAGAAGCGCGCGGCTATGAGTCTTTTGTTGGGTACATCGGAACCGGTAACAGTGACAGCCTTATAGGTTTGAGAGCTTTTGAAGAAGAACTGGCAAGAGTGAAAAAATTTGGATTCACCGAGGAGGAACTAAAAAGATCCAAGGCAGACATGTTGAATTATATCGAAAGAGCTTTCAACGAAAAAAATAAAACAGAATCCGCAAATTATGCAGAAGAATTTATCCGCAATTTTTTGACAAAAGAACCTATCCCGGGAATAGCGAACGAGCTTAAATATTATAAAGAATTGTTGCCACAAATAAATGTGAATGATGTGAATGCAGTGGTGAATAAACTAAGTGAAAATCCAAATCAATTTATCGCGCTTTCTGGTCCTGAAACCAAAGACAGCAGCAGCTTACCAACAGATGCGCAAATTCTTGCCGTGAAGGAAGAGGTTCAAAAAATGGATTTGAAACCTTACGAAGAAAAAGCCATCCAGGCATCTTTGTTGACAGAAAACCCAAAGCCAGGAAAAATTCTGAGCACAAAAAATAATTCACTTTTAGGAACTACTGATTTCACATTGAGCAATGGTGTGACAGTTACTTTTAAACATACTGATTTTAAAAATGACCAGCTATTGATGAGCGCTGTGAGGCCCGGCGGAAAAAATAATTATGGACTGGCTGACAAATACGATGCGGAATACATGATATCCGTAATCAGCAGCATGGGAGTTGGAAATTTTTCACCTGTTGATTTGAAAAAAGCATTGAGTGGAAAAACGGTAAGTGCTCGTCCTGCATTTTCGCAGATAACTACAGGATTTAGCGGAAGCAGTTCTGTAAAAGACGCCCAATCAATGATGCAATTAGTTTATTTGTACGCGACAGCTCCACGCATTGATACCAGTTTGTTCCGGTCATTTATTCAAAAAAATAAAGCGCAGCTTGCTTTTCTAAGTGCCAATCCACAGGCCGTATTTATTGATACTTTGTTTAAGGCAATGTATAACAATAATCCGCTGGCGCCAATTGCTGTTCCCAAGCCTGAATATTTTGACGCGCTGAATCTCGACAGAATTATGCAGATGTATAAAGAAAATTTTGGCAATGCAGATCAGATGCATTTCACTTTTACGGGAAGTATTTCTGCAGATTCTCTAAAGCCTCTTCTTGAGAAATACATTGCCAGCCTTCCGGCCACGAAAGAGAAATTTAATTATGTAGATGATAAGGTAAGGATCGCCAAAGGCAAAGTGGATGTGAACGTTTATAAAGGGAAAGAACCAAAGGCAATGATATTTCAGGTGTATAGCGGTGAGATTCCCTATTCTGATGAATTGAATTTGAAAGCGGAAGCGATTAGCGAGATTTTAAACATTCGGATTGATGAAGAATTGAGAGAAAAATTGAAAGCAATTTATGGAGGTGGAACACAAGTGCAGTTTGAGAAAATTCCTTATTCGCATTATACTTTTTTCCTGACTTTGCCTACTGGCCCTGAAAAAGTGGATACACTTTTAATGGCCGCCCAGTCGGAGATCCGGGATATTATTAAAAATGGACCCTCAAAAGAAAATCTTGACAAAGTGAAGAAGCAATGGGAAGAGAAGCACAAGGTGAACATGAAAGAAAACAGCGTTTGGCTTTCTCAACTGCAGGATTTTTATTTTCCCGGCGATAACCCGGATTATTTTATCAACTATGATAAATACGTAAATGCTTTAACGCCAAAAGACATCCAGGACGCTGCTAAATTATTGTTGACTACGAGGAATGTCGTAACCGGAATATTACGCCCTGAAAAAGTAGATTAATTGCCTGCCTAACGGTAGGTAGGTTTTATTACTGAATAAAAATGAATATAGAAGAATTAAGGGATTTTGTTTTATCGCTAAATGAAGTGGAAGAAAGTTTTCCCTTCGGGGAAGACACACTTGTGTTTAAAACCAGGAGCAAAATATTTCTGTTGGTTTCTTTATCGTCTGATCCTTTACAGTTTAACGTAAAATGCGATCCTGAGAAAGCAACTGAATTGCGTGAGCAATATTCATCCGTTTTGCCGGGCTATCACATGAATAAAAAACACTGGAACACGATAATTATTGATGGATCTATATCGCGAAATATTTTGAAGGGATTTATAAAAGATTCGCATGAACTGGTGGCGGGCAAAAGCAAGAAGAAAAAATATTAATTTTATTTTTAAATCACCAAAACAAAAATCCTGTATAAAACTTCGTTTACTGCATTTTAAAGATTTCATAAATCACGCTGTGCGCGTGGGATAAGGGAATTACTCTGTTTTTTTAAATTACTTTTGACAACAAAATTGATTCACACTTTTAGCGCAGCATGAAAATTTTAGACTGGTATATTATCAAGAAATTTTTTGTCACTTTTTTCTTTTGCCTCGTTGCGCTTACTTTTATTGTTGTAATTGTAGATCTGAGCGAAAAAACGGATGATTTTGCAAAAACCGGACTAACCTATAAACAAATTATAACCCAATATTATTTTGGATTTCTTCCACACATCGAAGCGATGCTTTTTCCGCTTTTTATTTTTATTTCGGTTGTTTTTTTTACTTCTTCTATGGCCAATAAATCGGAGATCATTGCTATGCTCAGCACCGGCATCAGCTTTGGACGATTGCTTCGGCCTTATCTTATTGGAGGCGCATTATTTACCGCTTTTCTTTGGTGGGCTAATCAATATGTTTTGCCTCCGGCAAATGAAAAATGGGCGAATTTCAATGCGAAGTATATTGATTATAATTACGGCGGGTATGTAAATACCTCTACGCTTAGCAATAAATATTTTAAACTTGATTCATTTTCGTATGCGGGCATCCGTTATTATGATACTACCAGCAAAACAGGTAGTAATTTTTTTATTCAGAGATTCAATAAAACTAATTTGGTTTATAATTTAAGAGCGCTTTCGATCAAGTGGGATACCGGCACGAAAAAATGGATGCTGAACAATGTGGTGATACGAAAGATCAACGGCTTGCACCAGTCGGTAACGGATACAAGCACGCTGCAAATGAATTTTAATTTTAAACCGAGAGACCTGCAGCGGGATGAATACATGAAAGATAAAATGACTACACCTGAGTTAGATCATTTTATCAAGCTGGAAAAGCTTCGCGGATCAGGCGATGTAAACGAATTGCTGCTCGAAAAAAATAACCGGAGCGCAGTGCCTGTATCTGTATTTATATTAACCATAATCGGTGCCTGCGTTTCTTCTAAAAAAATAAGGGGAGGAAGTGGTTTTCACCTTGCCATTGGTTTTTTGATTTGCATTGTCTATATTCTCGTTGGCAGGTTTGCTTCTGTCTTCGCGTTAAAAGGAAATTTTAATCCCGTGATTGCAGCGTGGTTGCCCAATGTGGTATTTGGGGCTCTTGCGTGGTATTTATATAAACGTGCGTCAAGTTAAAATGAAGAGTATCATGTGATCATAAATTTATTTCTTTTGTTAAAAACCTCCCCGGGAGTTAACTTTATCGCACTTGAATTTTTAATTAAAATGAATAACAATATCAATCAATTTATATTATGGGAATAATTCAGAATAAATTTAGGGCAAAGGCAGATCTTGTTGCTGCAGAAGTTAAGGACATCGTAAAAAATCATGGAGACAGGGTTATTGGCGAAGTGAAATTATCACAAATATACCAGGGAATGCGCGGCATCACTGGCCTGGTAACCGAAACGTCTCTTCTCGATTCGGAGGACGGAATTCGTTTTCGTGGATATTCTATACCGGAATTAAAAGAAAAACTTCCTAAGGCCGAAGGTGGTACAGAGCCTTTGCCTGAAGGGATATTCTATTTGATGCTGATAGGAGAGTTGCCGACGGAAGCTGATGTTCAAAACATGAGTAATGTGTGGCAACGGCGCAGTCATGTTCCCAATTATGTTTTAGACACAATTGAAGCTTTGCCTGAAACGGCTCATCCTATGACTCAATTTGTGGTGGGTATTATGGCGCTTCAAACTGAAAGCCATTTTGCGAAAAAATATGCAGAGGGAATGAGCAAACAGGATTACTGGCTCCCCGTGTTTGATGATGCAATGGATTTAATTGCCCGCCTTCCCCGGGTCGCTGCCTATATTTATCGCCGCAAGTATAAGGGAGGAAAGCACATTCAGCCAAATGGATTGTTGGATTGGGCTGGAAATTTTGCCCACATGCTTGGGTTTGAAGATGAAGGTTTTCACGAACTGATGAGGCTTTATATGACCATTCATTCTGATCATGAAGGAGGAAATGTTTCTGCTCACACAACACATCTTGTTGGCTCCGCATTAAGCGATCCTTACCTGGCTTTTGCTGCAGGTATGAACGGTTTAGCCGGGCCTTTGCATGGGCTAGCCAACCAGGAAGTGATCAAATGGATATTTGAAATGCAAAAAGAGATCGGCAGTGATCTGCCTTCAAAAGAACAAATTGAAGCGTATGTAAGAAAAACATTGTCTGAAGGAAAAGTGGTTCCCGGGTATGGACATGCTGTTTTGAGAAAAACAGATCCACGTTTCGAAGCCCAGATGGAATTTGGAAAAAAGCACATGCCGGATGATAAATTGGTTCAAACAGTTTGGAATATTTATGAAACCGTTCCTCCGATTTTACAATCTATCGCAAAAATTAAAAATCCATGGCCCAATGTGGATGCACATAGCGGTGCGCTGTTAGTGCATTATGGAATGGAAGAATATGAATTTTATACGGTATTGTTTGGCGTTGCAAGATCGCTGGGAGTTTTAGCCAGCCTTTGCTGGGATAGAGCTTTAGGATATCCTCTTGAAAGGCCAAAATCAGTTTCTAACCGTTTGGTGAAAGCATGGTTGGAAGGAAAAGAAGAAATCTGGGGTGATTAATAAAAGAATTTTATTTCTTTATTTTCCGTTTTATATTTGCCGCAATTTTTTAGGGGGATTAGCTCATCTGGTAGAGCGCAAGCATGGCATGTTTGAGGTGATCGGTTCGAGTCCGATATCCTCCACTCTTCAAAAGATTTGATTAGCTCATCTGGCAGAGCGTCCCGATAACATCGGGAAGGTGGTCGGTTCGAGTCCGATATCCTCCACTCTTCAAAAGATTTGATTAGCTCATCTGGCAGAGCGTCCCGATAACATCGGGAAGGTGATCGGTTCGAGTCCGATATCCTCCACTTAACTTATCATCTGAAATTTAATTATTCAGCAGATCCACTTGGATTACCCTAAAGAACCAAAATCAGTTGGTTTGAATTTTTAATTGGAAATTTACCTTTTTCATTAGATTATTTACATCAAATGGTTTGGCTATAAAGTCATCGGCTCCGTAATCTGCAATCGTAGCTGCAGCGCCGGGGTGTGCTGAAAACATGATGACCGGAATGTTCCTGGTGGTTTCGTTTGACTTTAATTGCTTACAAATAGCCCGGCCGTCATAACCGGAAATTAGCACATCTAATAATATAAGATCTGGCTTAAAACTTTCAATTTTTGGAATGGTATTTTCACCTTTAGAGGTTACTTCTACTTCAAAACCTTTCATAGATAATAAGATTTCCATCACAGATAGAATATCAATATCATCGTCTACAACTAGAATTTTGGACATTTTTAATATTTAACCTGCCTTAACAACCGGTATTGAAACCCTTAATATTTTTACTTTTAGAAAACAGTCTGAATACTTATCTGCTTCTCTTTCCGGATAATTTTGTAGAATCAAAAGAATAAGTTCTTTGTCAAAGCATATTCCGTACTATAACGTATGATATCATGGTTTCTTATCCCTGAAGTAGCAATTATTATATATTCCCGTACTTTTTTCCTGTCAAACTAATCCGTGCTTTGCAAGGAGAAATCTGTTAAAAGATAAAATGTTCACAAATTTTGTTCCTAAAATGTCAAAAAAACGCAATGAAATTAATTATCCGGTAATATCTTTTAATTTCTCTTTCAAATTATCATTGATGGCGTTCAAAAATTCTTCTGTATATAAATAATCAATTCCGTGTGAAACCTTGCTACCACTGATACACACTGCAAGGTCCTTTGTCATTTTTCCGCTTTCAACAGTTTCAATACACACTTTTTCGAGGGCATCTGCAAATTGAATTAATTTTTGATTATTATCGAGTTTGCCTCTGAATGCCAACCCTCTTGTCCATGCAAAGATAGATGCAATGGGGTTTGTTGAGGTAGGATTTCCCTTCTCGTGTTCGCGGTAATGCCTTGTCACTGTGCCATGAGCAGCTTCTGCTTCCAATGTTTTCCCATCTGGTGTTATTAAAACAGAAGTCATCAATCCTAATGATCCAAAGCCCTGGGCAAGCGTATCACTTTGCACATCACCATCATAATTTTTACAAGCCCAGATAAATTTACCACTCCATTTCAAAGCACTTGCTACCATATCATCAATGAGGCGATGTTCATAGGTAATGCCGGCCTCATCAAATTTTGCTTTAAATTCATTTTCGTAAATGGTTTGAAAAATATCTTTAAAGCGCCCATCATATTTCTTGAGGATGGTATTTTTAGTAGAAAGATACAAGGGCCATTTTTTATTAAGTGCCATATTAAAGCAACTTCTTGCGAAGCCTTCAATACTTTTATCAATATTATACATGCACATTGCCACGCCATCGCCATTAAAATCATGAACTTCATAAACTTGCGGTTCACCGTTTTCAGGAGTAAAAGTCATTGTTAGCTTTCCCTTGCCTTTGATGATGGCATCTGTGGCACGGTATTGATCGCCAAAGGCGTGTCGGCCGATAATAATTGGCGCGGTCCAGGTAGTTACCAAACGAGGAATATTTTTCATAACAATAGGTTCGCGAAAAACAGTTCCATCCAGTATATTGCGGATGGTTCCGTTAGGGCTTTTCCACATGTGTTTTAATCCAAATTCTTTTACCCTCGCTTCGTCGGGAGTGATTGTAGCGCATTTAATGCCTACCCCATATTTTTTAATCGCATTGGCAGCGTCTATGGTTACCTGGTCATCAGTTTCTTCCCGATGCTGAATTCCGAGGTCAAAATACTTTATGTCCAAATCGATATAAGGAAGTATAAGCTGTTCTTTTATAAATTTCCAGATGATTCTGGTCATTTCATCTCCATCAAGTTCTACTACAGGATTATCTACTTTAATTTTTGCCATTGGTTTATTTTATAAATTTTAAGTGAGGTATGTTTTGCAATATTATCAAAATCTTTGTCATTATGAAAAAGTGGGATGATGTAATTTAATAATTAGTTTTCCTAACGGAAGGTCTAATTAAATCTTTTCACTTTGCCCCTTAAATTTAGTAATTGAAGACGCTTCTTATATCTTTCTTCCTCAGAAAGCTTACTATTAATGAATATAATTTTCTCAGATTCTTTTTTATTATTTTTCGCTTTCAATTTTGTCACACCAGCAATGGAGTTATGTTCACATAACTTGATGTATTCCTCCAAAGCATAGTTAACAAGCTTCTTTTTGCTTTTTAAGAAAGATTGATAGCTTCTTTCAATAAATCATCTTCTATTTCAAAACTTGTTTTCATTTTTATAATAGGCTTACAAATATAAGAACGTATCTATTACCTAACATTTTAGTCCTTTTCCTTCTACAAATTCTTAATTACCGCATCTGCAAATTCGCTGGTTTTTAATAATTTTCCTCCTTTCATCAGGTTGAAAAAATCAATAGTTACGGTTTTATTTCTAATGGTTTTTCCCACCGCGTTGGTAATCATATCAGCAGCATCTCTCCAACCTAAATATTCAAACATCATCACGCCACTTAAAATTAGAGAAGATGGATTCATACTATTGGTGTTGGCGAATCTTGGTGCGGTTCCATGGGTTGCTTCAAATATCGCATTCCCAGTGTTATAGTTGATATTAGCTCCAGGTGCAATGCCGATTCCTCCCACCTGTGCTGCTAATGCATCACTAATATAATCACCATTGAGATTTAACGTAGCGATAATCGAATAATCCTGTGGTGCAAGTAATGCCTGTTGTAAGAAATTGTCAGCTATCGCATCTTTGATGATCACTTTTCCTCCTATTGCCGCGATGCGCATGTCTTCATTCGCCACTGCTTCACCTCGTTCTTTTTTGGTGGCTTCCCATTGCTTCCAGGTATAAATTTCATTTTTAAAATCACGTTCTGCTAATTCATACCCCCAGTTTTTAAAGGCACCTTCGGTAAATTTCATTATGTTGCCTTTGTGTACCAGGGTAACGGAAGGAAGTTTATTGGCGATTGCGTATTCTATGGAAGCGCGGATCAATCTTTCTGAGCCTTCTTTGCTCACCACTTTTATCCCGAAAGAAGTACTTTCAGGAAAACGAATCTTTTTTACGCCCAGGTCATTTTGTAAAAAATTCAACAATTTTTTTGCTTCAGGAGTTCCTGTCATATATTCAATTCCTGAGTAAATATCTTCTGTGTTTTCCCTGAAAATAACCATGCTCACTTTTTCAGGTTGCCACATAGGTGAAGGAACTCCTTCAAAATATTTTATAGGCCTGAGACAAACGTAGAGGTCAAGTTCCTGCCTCAGCATCACATTCAGGCTGCGTATTCCTCCTCCAACGGGTGTGGTTAAAGGGCCTTTGATTGCAATTAAATATTCTTTTAGCGTATCCATCGTGGATTTCGGCATCCATTCGCCGGTCTTATTAAAAGCTTCTTCCCCGGCCAAAACTTTTAACCACTTAACTTTCTTTTTGCCATGATATGCTTTTTCAACAGCAGCGTCAAAAACACGCACACTTGCCTGCCATATATCAGGGCCAATTCCGTCGCCTTCTATAAATGGGATTTCAGGATGATCGGAAACTTCAAGTTTTCCCTCTTTTCCCATCAAAATTTTATCTGTCATAAATTATAATTTTAATTTTTCGATTGCTATTTGAAACTAACAGTAAACCAACAAATATTGCGAATTTTTATTTTATTCATTTCGATATCCGCAACGCCTGCTTATATTGTTAAGCTGCAATTCACCCATTCATTTTCAAAATTGACACCATTGTATTTCTTGTAAAAATTAATGGCGGGTTCATTCCAATCAAGCACTTGCCACATCATTCCTGAGAATCCTTTTTCTTTTGTTTCTTTTATTAACCGGTCAAATAATAATTTGCCAATTCCCTTTCCTCTGAAAGGTTCATTTACCAAAATGTCTTCCAGGTAAAGTCGTTGTCCCTTCCAGGTGGAATACCGGATATAATACAAAGCAAA
>JBDTKU010000038.1:0-16061 GCA_039935135.1 Ginsengibacter sp.
AAATGGATTATTCTGTTTGGAAAGCTCGTTCATTTTCTTTTCAAGCTTTTCAAGATCCGATTCAGTAATCACATTTTCTCCAAGATCTATATCATAATAAAATCCTTTTTCTATCGGGGGACCTACCCAAAATTTAACACCCGGAAAAGCATCCTCTACTGCTTCTGCCATCAGGTGGGCGGAAGAATGCCAAAATGTTGATTTACCCTTATCATCTTCCCATTTCAAAAAATTTATAGTAGCATCATTTTTTATTGGTCGTGAAAGATCCCATACCTCACCGTTCACTTCTGCGGCAAGTATTTTTCTTGCCAAACCTTCACTAATTGATTTTGCAATATCCATTGATGAAACTCCTTGTTCGTATTGTCTTACAGCACCATCCGGAAAAGTAATGTTGATCATTCTCTGCTTTAGAATTTTTAGTTTTTATTTAATTTTTGAAGGGCAAATTTAACGAAGTATTAGACAAAGATGATATTCCTTTGGGCTGATAAGTTTTTAATAACAATTAATTTAGATTGAATCATTAAACTCGAACGATGAAAAGATTTTTTACTCTGTTACTTTTGATGTTTGTGAGTTGTTCATTGTTTGCGCAAGAATCTTATGCACAAAATTATTCTTCACAAAAATATTCACCCCAACATAAATCCCATATCAATAAGAATGTCAATTTTAATGGGCAATGGAAAGGGTCTTTTCATTATACGGTGCCCCCAGGCTATTATAGTTTTGGAGAGAATACCAATGAATATGTTTTAGAATTGACAACCGAAGGGTCAGAGGTTAGTGGCTACTCTTATACTTATTACCAGGAAGGATTAAAAAAATACTACACTATTTGTAGAATCACAGGCACTCTCAACCGACATACCAATACGTTGGAAATAAAAGAAATTGAAAGAATTAAATCGAATACGCCGCCGGGCATCACCAATTGCTTTCAAATACACAAATTGCATTATGAAAAAGATAGTGACAATATGGAAGTCCTGAGAGGTACCTGGATTCCGGCCCCCAACCAGACATGCACAGACACAGGGACTACCGTACTTTCACGCAGGGTGGTTAATCCAATGCCAATAGGTTATATGCCAAGAACCACGAAACCCGCTACCAAGCCATTAGCAAAAGCTCCAGTGAAAAAACCTGTTCATAAAAATCCTGTCGCAGCAGCTCCTGCAAAGCCAAAATATCCGGCAATTAAAAAAGCGCCACAGCCAAAAAAACCAACCATAGAAACACCTGATCGTGTTCAAAGCCTGGCGCAAAAAGATTTTTCAGATGGGCCCATCCAAAAGCCTTCTGTTATTTCTCCAAATATGGAAGGTTTTAAAAGCCGCCGAAAAGACATTGTAAAAACAATTACAATCACGGAGCCTACTTTCAGACTTGATTTTTACGATAATGGTGAAGTTGATGGTGATTCAATTACCGTATTTTATAATGGGAAAATGGTTTTATCGCACCAGCGGTTATCAGAAAAACCAATATCCATTACACTTTCTGTTGATAAGAACGCTCCAGAAAATATCGTGACGATGTATGCTGACAACCTGGGATCTATTCCTCCAAACACAGCATTGATGGTAGTTACAGACGGAAGCAAAAGATATGAAGTAAGGATAGAATCGGATACAGAAAAAAGCGGAAGCGTAATATTTAAATCGGCAAAATAAAAATTGCTGTTATTTGTTGGTTTACTATACTTATCTATAAATTATCATTTTGGTGGTAACTTTTTCGCAATGATGATCATGCGTGGAGAATTGGTAATGTCATACTCACCAAAGTTATAATCTCCAAACACTTGCTGCACCTGCATTCCCTGGAAAGAAAGCATATCCACAAAATCTCCGAATGTAAATTTGGCTACCTTTTCCTCAAACTCCAGGGTAACCTTTTTTTTATCGTCTTTCACCATTATTTTTTTATGAAAATGCGTTTCGTCGAACCATTTCGTAATAAAATAATTTACATTATTAATTTTCACTTCGCAGGTAGGAAGCAGGTGATCTTCTTCAAAATGCACATTTAAATAATCAATAACAAAAATCCCATTTGGCCTAAGAGAATGAGAAATGGTTCTTATCACATTGTCGTGTTCTCGCCGGGTTCTAAAATATCCGAAGCTGGTAAAAAAATTGAAAGCATAATCAAAATAATTGATCCGGAAAGGAAGTCGCATGTCATGCAAATAAAATTGCAGGCGATCATTTTCTTTCTTTTTAGCAATACGAATGCTGTTTTCCGAGAGATCGATTCCTGTTACTTCAAAACCTTTTGAAGCCAGTTGAATAGAATGACGGCCCTTGCCACAAGCGACGTCAAGCATGCGCGATTTAGGAGCCGGCTTTAAATAATCAATTAATTTATCAATAAAGGCTGCGGCCTCTTTCTTATCTCTTTTAAAATACAAATCGTAATAATAAGGCGAATCAAACCATTCTTTAAACCACGGTTGGTGATAGTTCATTTTAGTGATCTTATTTATTACAAATTTAAATTTTATGGTTATTTCACAAAGAGGTAAGAATATTCAACAAAGAAAAAAAGTAAATTTGCATTTCTAAAATATTGATGTGGCACTTATAAAAAGCATTTCCGGGATAAGGGGAACGATAGGGGGAAACCCTGGTACCAACCTTACTCCTTTAGATATAGTTAAATTTACAGCAGCCTTTGCAACGTCACTGGATCAGAACTCAGATAATAAAAAAATTGTAATTGGCCGTGATGGAAGAATCAGCGGAAGCATGGTGAGTGGCCTATGTTCCAACACGCTGCTGGCCTGTGGGTTTGACGTTATCGACCTGGGGCTGACTACCACACCTACTGTTGAAATTGCGGTAACAGAAGAAGCGGCAGCAGGAGGAATCATTTTGACAGCAAGCCATAATCCGCAGGAATGGAACGCACTGAAATTATTGAACAGCAAGGGTGAATTTTTGGATGCTGAGGCCGGTGAAAAGATTCTTTCAATTGCGGAAAGTGAGCAATTTAATTTTGTTCCTGTTCAAAAGTTAGGAAAATATCAAGCCGACAATTCTTATCTCCAGAAACATATTGACCGGGTAGTAAATTATGAATTAGTTGATGTAGAAGCCATAAAGAAAGTAAAGTTTAAAATCGTTGTAGATCCGGTCAACAGTTCAGGAGCCATTTATGTTCCCGCATTATTGAAAGCGCTTGGTGTAAAAGATATCGTAGTGATCAATGGGGAAGTAAATGGAAGATTTGAACACAATCCTGAGCCGCTTCCCAAAAACCTGATTGGCCTTAGCAATGAAGTAATCAAGCAGAACGCTTCTTTGGGAATTGCTGTAGATCCTGATGTGGACAGGCTTTGCTTTGTATGTGAAGATGGGAGTATGTTTGGCGAAGAATATACATTAGTCGCCGTGGCAGATTATATTCTTAGCAAGAGAAAAGGAAACACGGTGAGCAATATGTCTTCTACCAAATCACTTAAAGAAATTACACACCAGCACGGAGGTGAATATTTTCCTTCACCGGTTGGTGAAGTAAACGTGGTTCAAAAAATGAAGGACGTTAATGCAGTGATTGGCGGCGAAGGAAACGGAGGAATCATTGTTCCGGATTTTCACTATGGTCGTGATGCGCTTATCGGCATTGGTTTGTTTCTTACTCATCTCGCTCATTCAAAAAAAAGCATCAAACAATTAAGAGGAATGTATCCTGATTATTTTATTTCAAAAAATAAAATAAAACTGGAAAATAATGTGGATGTAAAAGAAATTTTTCAAAAGATAAAAGATAAATATAAGAACAACCCTATCAATACAGAAGATGGACTTAAAATAGAATTTGGCAATGACTGGGTGCATCTGAGAACCAGCAACACTGAACCTATTCTGCGTATTTATTCTGAAAGTAATTTTGAAACCACTGCTGAAAATATCGCAAGAAAGATCATGAAGGATATTCATGAAGTGATGAGTTAATTAGCTAATCAGCTAATTAGCTGATTAGCTAATTAATTGAAATGGAAAGAATTTATTTTGACAATGCAGCTACCACGCCTTTGGACCCCGAGGTTTTCAAAGCCATGCTGCCTTTTTTTACCGAGAAATTCGGTAATCCTTCCTCCATCTATTCTTATGGAAGAGAAACAAGAATGGCCATCGAAAGTGCCAGGAAATCGGTGGCGAAAATTTTAAATGCGCATCCATCTGAAATCTTTTTTACAAGCGGAGGCACAGAAAGCACGAACACGGCTATCAATGCAGCCGTATATGATTTGGGCTGCAGGCACATCATCAGCTCACCGCTGGAACATCATGCCACTTTGCATTCTATTGAACATCTTTCAGAAACCGGAAAGGCCAAACTGTCTTACGTAAAAATTTTATCAAACGGCCTGATCGATTATGAAGACCTTGAAAGACTTTTAAAAGAATGCAAGGAAAAATGCCTCGTTACTTTGATGCACGCCAATAATGAAATTGGAAACATTACCGATATTGAAAGAGTGGCTGAGCTGGCAGAAAAGTATGAGGCCATTCTAAATGTGGATACGGTTCAAACAGTGGGACATTTCCCGATTGACCTGCAAAAACTGCATGTTCATTTTATCAATGCGGCAGCCCATAAATTTCACGGTCCAAAAGGTGTTGGGCTGTTGTACATCAACCGTGATATCAAAATTCATCCACTTATGAATGGGGGCAGCCAGGAAAGAAACATGCGCGCGGGTACAGAAAATATCTATGGTATTGTCGGTTTGGCAAAAGCGCTGGAAATGGCAGTTGAAAATATGGAAGAAGAAAGCCATCATATTCAAGGCGTAAAAGATTATATGAAAGAATGCCTTTTGAAGAATATTCCCGGCGTGCATTTCAATGGCAATCCTGAAGGGAAATGCCTTTACACCGTTTTGAGTGTAGCATTTCCAAAAACTGAAAAATCCGACATGCTTCTTTTTAATCTTGACATCAACAATATTTGTGCAAGTGGTGGCAGCGCCTGCGCTTCAGGTGCTGAAGCTGCAAGTCATGTTATCAGCGCGATTTCGCAAAACCCCAATCAAACTACTGTCCGGTTTTCATTCAGCAAATACAACTCAAAAGAAGAAGTAGATGAAGTAGTTGAAAAATTGAAGGAGATAGTTTAATTAGAATCACTCCCATGTTAAGATGAAAGAAAGGGATGAGAATTTTTCCGGAATTCTTTCTTTTCATCAAATAATATCATTCATACACTTAGGGAAACCGATTCATTTTTTGAGTAAAATATATTTCCAAAGCGGTCGATATGACTTTTTAAATCCGGGTTAGTAATTTTAGAATTATCCAGTACTTCAAAAAAGTAAGGCAAGTATTATCCATCCTGTAACAGGATTCTTAATTTTATAGGATAATTAAATCCTGGAAAATCACCTTTGATTGCAAAGTCAATATCTGGTTAGGGTTTGCTGGCACCTTTGGCTCTTGAACCAATAACTAAACTTCCAGGTCCTTTCGTAACTGGAAATCCAGCAAAGGCAGGAAATGCATTTGCTGAGACAATTAACCTGCTCTCTAAATGTTTAGCGAATGACCGCCAATGGTAGCACAGCAGATAGTAAATGAACAAATAAGGAGTATTCCTGATTTGTGAGAATAAAGTACGGATAGTGACTGACAAAACCAGAACAGCAACGGTCATGATTCAGTGATTCCATATCCGTTTAATCCGGAAATCGTTCTTTTCAGATTTGATTTTCGACTACTACTCCATTTCTCTAAAAAATAGAATCATCCAACTTAATAATTTTTGGCAACGAATCAAGGCCGAAATATTTGTGAGTAAGAATATTGCCCTTTACTTTGACTATTCGAAAACCGGACGGATCATTTCCTAAAGGCTTTCCTATCGGGCCTGATGTCACCATTTCCAGCCCGCGATCCCAGCCTAAAGCATTTTTGTGAAAGTGACCTGCAAAAATATATTTCACTCCGTATTTATGAAACAAGTCCAGGTAAGTTTTGCGGCGCTCTAACGGTATATTGAAGTATCCGTCTTTTTCATCCGGCTGATAATTAAACCATGAAATGTGCTGAAAGAGGACAATATTTACATTCTTGATTTTAGAAGCTTCTTCTAATGTTGACCGCAGCCAGGCATCCTGTTTAGCAGCTTCTTCAGGCACAAGAGATGGATCGTAAAATAAAGAAGAATTTAGAACGATACCATATATATTTCCTGATCGGAAAGTGTAGTAATCAGGGCCAAAATGTTTCCTGTAATTTACCAGTCCTTCCGGGGTAGGTTGTGTTCTTCCTACATCATGATTTCCTGCAACATTATAAATTGGTATAGATGGATCTAATTGACCAGCAATGCGCTTATACTCTGCAATCTGGTCGTGGTTGGTGAGTTGATTTACCAGGTCTCCACAAACGACTACAAATGAGGGATGCAAACGATTTGTCGCACCAATCGCTTTTTCGAAGTTGATCGTTTCTTTTACAAAATCGGTATCATCCGTAAACATTCCAAATTGAGGGTCCGCCATTTGAAAGAAGAAGGACGTTTTTGCATTTTTAGTAAGGTGCCTCGATGTACAACCAAAATAACTTATAATTAAAAGAGGAAAAAGATATAACCCAAATTTTTTAAGCCATTTTAAATCAGGAAACAATTGATTTTCTTTCATATTTTATTTTTGTGTTTTTTAATTATTTTCAAATTTTCAAACGCTTTATCAATGCAACCATTAAAGCCATTACCAGCCGGGGTTCTGAGTTAATTTCGGATTAGCATCGATTTCAGTTTGAGGGATCGGCCATAATAAATATTGCTGATTAAAAACAACGCCACTCTCATTTTTATAGGTGAGAGCATCTTCAAAATGCCCTGTGCTTAAATTATATGCCTTCCGGGTCCGCTGAATATCAAAGTATGATTTATTTTCATAAGCTAATTCATGATACCGCTCTCTCCAGATTGCCTCGCGAAATTCGTCTTTATTCAGCCCCGAAAGTGCGGGGAGATCTGCCCTGCTTCTGATTAGATTAACCTGGTCAAATGCAATTTGAGTCGGCCCACTAATCTCATTCGATGCCTCTGCATAAATTAACAAGACCTCAGGCAAACGAAGTAATGTCCAATTTTGATCCGAATTTCCATCTCCGTTAGGGCCAGCGGCTTCTAATAAGAAAAACTTATAAAGGGCGTACCCACCAAAATCAATGGTAGTTCCGTTTCCGGATGCTGCCGGGTATTTCGAAAAATAAAATTGTTGTTCCTCTGCCCTTTTATCGTTGGGTTCGTAAGAATTGACAAACTCCGCTCTAGGCATCAAAGCGCCGATCTCACTTGGTAATTTTGAAATACCAATTTTATCCGGAGTAACAAATTCAGTTATATTATTTGTAGCAATACCATTTTTATATTGAATCTGAAAAATAAATTCATCGGTATTTTTATGTGCACGATCATGCAAATAAGCATAATCTGTAAATAGCTTGTACCATTTTGAATCTATCACTTCTTTTGATTTATCAGCGGCAAGCTGGTAATAAGGAGCCCCCAGGTTCAGGGGATATCCTGCCATTGTCAAATACACACTTGCCAACAAGGATTTAACGGCACCTAATGAAGCCCTACCTGTCTTATCGATATTTGGCAAGCTGGTTTTCTCAGCTCTTAATAGATCGCTAACGATGGTATCATAAACTTGTTTAGCCGGAGTTCGAACAGGATAGAGATCCTGGCTCGAATAATCTATTGGATTCGTGATCAAGGGCACATCCCCATATATCCTAAGCAAATAATAATAATACAATGCTCTTAAAAAATATACTTCTCCGAGAAGGGAAGATTTTCCGGCATCATTCATCTTTATGGAAGGTATTCTGTTAATGGCAACATTAGCGTTTGCAATTCCATTATAAAACCCGACCCACAAAACCTTAAATACAGGTTCAATAGGAGAGTTATTATGTTTAATTAACCCATTATTATACAAGCTCTGCCCCAAAGTAGTTGATTGTCCCGAGATCATTTCCAAAGAAACAAAAGGCGCTTCTCCATAGTTAAGTCCGTTGCCGGTTTGCAAAGTTTGCAGCATTGGGTAAACACCATTTACTGCGGATTGTGCCTGTGCTTCATTTGTAAAATAACTTTCCTGGGTGATAGCCGATTTATTTTGTTCATTAAGTGACTTTTTGCAGGCACTGAAAAAACAAACAATTGAAATCAACAAAATAACCCTGCTTAAAATATTTATATTCAATTTCATTTCAGTAATTTTTATTTTATTAAAATTAAAATCCTACGTTTACTCCGAACATGAGGGTTCGTGCCTTAGGATAGGCGGCATAGTTTACCCCCTGTGAAAACACATCATTATCATAATTGGAGACTTCGGGATCGTAACCTTCATATTTCGTGATTAAAAAGAGGTTTTGGGCTGATACATAAAATCTACAATTATTTAAGCCCCATCTTGAAGTGGTTTTTTTAGGAATTGTATATCCTAACAATAGATTTTTTCCTCTTATAAAAGAGCCATCCTGCAATTTTCTTGTATCCATATAATATGCATATCCTGCACCTGTAGGTCTCAGTTGTTCGAGTACGGCATTTTGATGGTCTGGAGTCCATGCATTCAAAACGGTAGCATAACTATTTGCTATACCCTGTCGCGCTTCACCCGAATTTCGGGAGTTATCAAATACATCATTACCTTTTGAATATTGCAATTCAAGAATAAGATCAACATTTTTGAAGGTGAATGTATTTGATAATGTCCCAAAGAAGTCAGGAATCCCTTTTCCTATAATTGTTTGATCCTGGCCATTTATAACTCCGTCTTTATTCAAATCTAAAATTCTCAAATCTCCTGGTAATTTACCATACGCGGCGGCTTCAGTTTTTTGATTGGTCCCCCAAATACCCTCTCTTACATATCCATAGAAAGAACCCGCAGACTGCCCTACCCTAAGTATGAGTAAGTTCTTAAACCCGTAAATAATATCTTCATTTTTTTCTCCCAAAGCGGTGACTTTGTTTTGCAGACTCGAAAAATTAAAAGTGGTGGACCATCTAAAATCATTTCCATCAATATTTAAAGAATTAACCGAAATCTCAAAACCTTTATTCACCATACTGCCCACATTTCTTGTCACAACAGTATATCCGCTTGTACTTGGAACAGGCGCGTCTAATAATAGATCATGCGTATTTTTATAGTAATAATCAGCTTCAATACTTATCCTGTTATCCAGAATTCCCAAATCAGCGCCAATATCAAACTGGGCCGTCTTCTCCCATCGTAAATTTGGGTTGGCAAGTGTGCCAATCGCTGTACCGGATGCCCTGGTGCCATTAAAAGGATAGGCGTTTGTTCTTAAATTTGCCTGGGATCTATAGGAGCCAATTTCTGAATTGCCAGTGAGACCATAACTCGCCCTGATTTTAAGATTAGAAACAGACCTGCTGTCTTTTAAAAAATCTTCCTGCGATAATCTCCACGCAACGGCACCTGATGGGAAAAAAGCAAATTTGTTATTTACCCCAAACCTGGAAGATCCGTCTGAACGTCCTGTTATAGTAACTAAATACTTTTCTTTGAAATTATAATTGACCCTGCCAAAATAAGATTGCATTTGATAAGCCGTAGAAGAAGAGCCAGGAGCACCAGGATTGGCACCGGCACCTAAATTATACCATTCATAATAATTGTCAGATAAATTTTCGGTACTTGCTGACCAACTTAAATAATTATAGCCCTGCAATTCAACACCCGCCAAAATATTTATTCGTTGATTCTTATCTATTTGTTTTTCATAATTAAATCTGTTAGACCATTCCCAAAAATTGGAAGCACTTGAATTAATATTCGCCTGGCTGCGATTGCTCACTAACTTTGAACTTCTAAAAAATGGGTTATAAGTATTTAATAGGTTTACACCGAAAGTGGAAGTAAATTCAAGGCCTTTTACAATTGAAAAATTGGCATAGGTGTTTCCTTCGAATACGCTTGAATTATAATTCCTTTTGATTTCATTAATTTGGGCTAATGGATTATCCACCCGCTCAAGCCCCTGGTAATTGCCTGAATTTCCATACGTACCATCATCATATTTGTAGGGAATGAAAGGCACAAATTCAAGCATATATCTTATCACATCGTAGGATCCATTGTTGTCATTTATACCCCCCTGGTTCATCCTTGAATAAGCCACAGTTCCACCCACCTTAAGCCAATCTTTGATTTGGCGGTCTAAAACAGCCCTTACGTTATACCTGGTAGCATAGCTCTCTTTGATGATTCCATTATCATCGACGTATCCCAGGAATAAACCATAGTTAGTTAATTTATCCCCGCCCGTAATAGATAAATTATGGTTATTACTTACCGAGGTTCTGGTTGCCATATCCTGCCAATCCACATCATATATGGGCTGAGGTACATTATTATCCAACATAAAAAGTTCCCTGTTGCCAAGCGTATTACCTACTAAATAATTCATTCTTTTCAATAAAGGATCTTTATATTTTCCACTAGCAAAACCAGCAGAATCAAATTTGGACGCATTTTTATATTGCAATTCTTCGAGATCCAAAAATTCTCTTGAATTAAGTGGTCTTAATTTTCTATCTTTTGGTAGCCAATTAAGGCTAACATAACTGTCATAGCTTATTCTTGCTTTGTCCTTTTTACCTCTTTTAGTAGAAACTATTATTACTCCATTTGCACCGCGGGTGCCATAAATAGCGGTTGATGAAGCGTCTTTTAACACGTTGATACTTTCAATATTGTTAGGATCAATATTTTCTATACCATTCGGGGATACAATTCCATCTACTACATACAAAGGATCATTAGTAGCATTAATTGAACTAAAGCCGCGAATGGAAACACGTGTCCTGCCACCCGGGCGACCAGAATTGGTAGCAACATTAACCCCGGCAATTTTGCCAGCCAATAATTGTTCTGCATTAATGGCGGGCCTTTCCATCAGTTCTTTACTGCCTACACTTCCCACCGATCCCGTTAAATCACTTTTTCTCTGCGTTCCGTAGCCTATCACTACGACATCGCTCAAGCCTGTAATATCCAAGGCCAAAACAACCTTAATTTCAGTTTGCTTACTACCCACCTTCACCGTCTTTGTTTGGAACCCAACACTGGAAATCTCTATCACTATATTTACATCACCAGGAGAAGTTAACGTAAACTGCCCCTCGGAATTGGTAGTGGTTCCTATTTTAGTTCCTGCTACTACAACTGAAACATTTTGCAGCGCCTCCCCCTGCTGATTAACCACCGTTCCATGGATTTCAATTGGCGGAGGAGGTAAAACTGTTGTTTTATCTGATTTAACCTCCGCTTTCTCTTTTGGCTGAACTATTACTGTTCGGTTAATTATTTTATAAGTAAAGGGTTGAGCTGCGAAACAGATGGATAACACCTCCTGAAGAGTAGAGTTTTTAACATCCATGGTCACTTTCTTTGACTCCTTTAGTATTGATTCGGTATATATAAAAGTATATCCGGATTGTTCTTTAATATCCTGGAACACCTTATTTAGGGGAGCATTCTTTACATTAAGCGTTATTCCCTGGGAATTGACTCGTGCACTTACCTGCAGGCAGCATATAAAAATGAGAATGGTGGTAATTTTCATAATCCTCATCATTTTCATGACGGAGCGCCTTTTGAAATAAAGCGCTTCATAAAAAGCATTTAGCATAACTTTGTTTGGTTTAAGGTGATAAAATAGTATTACAATGCCAATTGTTGATTAAATTGAATCAGCTTAGACTTTCGGCCAGCTCCTATTCCAGAGGACCTGGCTTTTTTATTAAGCCTATCAAAATTCTTTTATTATAAGGATATCCTGCGTTCTTAGGACCTGACAATAATCGTATTTCCTTCAATTTCAAATTTTACAGCTTTAGTTGTTTCCAGCATTTTTAGAAGACTGGATAAACTTGTATTTCTCGTAACTTCCGCATAGAACTTTTCTGAGATCTGTTTTTGGAAAACCACTTTAACATCATACCATCTTGAAACCTCCCTCATTATAAATTCGATATCATCGCCCTTAAATAAAAAAAGTCCATTCTTCCATGCGGTCACTTCAGTAAGGTCAACAGAATTAGCCAGTTCAATTTTTCCATTTTTGCTTACACTGGCTTGTTCACCCGGTTTAATCACTTCCGATTCCTTCGTGTTTTCGTTTCTGACATTTACGCTGCCTTCCAATAAAGTAACTTTAAGAGATTTCTCATCATCGAAGGTATTCACGTTAAAATGTGTTCCTAATACCTTGATACTTGTGCTTCCTTTATGAACAATAAACGGCATACCTACATGGCGTGCAACTTCAAAATAGGCTTCACCGGTAATATCGATATTTCTTTCATTTCCTGTGAAAGCTGTGGGATATCTCAGCGAACTTGCAGCATTCAACCAAACCTTACTACCATCCGCCAATATTATATTGACGGCCTTGCTTCCTCTTGGATTACTTAAAGTATTATACTGAATTTCCTTATTAGTGCCACTATAAACAATTTGCCCATTTGGCAGTTTAACAATTTGTACAGTTCCCTGAACGGCAAGCATACCATTCCCCATACTATCCAATATTACTTTTTGCCCATTACTCAAAGTAATCACTGCATTTACAGTGTTCGGTGCTGCTATATCATTCATCTTCGGTTGTTCAATAGTTGAAACGGGCATTTGAACTTTGTGAGTCGCAGTAAGAAAATAATACCCTGTCCCAATCAATAGAATAGCTGCAGCAGCGGCCGCCCAACGTCGCCATACCATTTTTCGTCCTACAGGTTCAACACCCAGGCTGCCTTTTTCATCTAAAATTTTCTGATACAGATGCTCCCAATCCACCTTGGGGACTATCTCGTTGGAATTATAAGAGGAAACCAATTCTTCAATATGTCTTTTAACAGGTTCGTCATTCCCATTTGCCATCCAATTGAAAAGCTCCTGCTCTTCGGTAATGCTGGCCTTACCGGCCGAATACATTTTTAATAAATAACTTATTCTGTCCTTTAAAATCCTCATATAATTTTTTGAATAGTTAACTCCTACAATAAGTAAGACGCACGAAGGAATCCAAATGTACCAGTTGGGTTGAAAATAATTATCAGCCTACCCAGAAAAGAACCCAAATCATTCCTGCAATGTCCTTTTTTAAATGGGCTTTAATATATTCTACTGCGGCCGATAAATGGTTTCTCACCGTATTGGGAGAAATTTTTAATTGCGCGGCTATTTCATCCCTGGAAAGGTTTTCCTGCTTGGCAAGTTGGTAGATAATTTTCTGTTGAGGGGGGAGTTGGTTAATCCGATTTTCCAGGTTTGCACGATTTTCTTTTTCTATAAGTTCCGATTCAATACTATTTTCCATCATGTCTTCCCCGTAACTTACCTTTAGTTGTAATTGGCGTTCCCTGGCCATCTTCCTAAAATGAGAATAGATGCAATTGTGAAGGATGGTAAAGAGGTAGCCTTCAGGCTTTTTTGCACTTGCTACCAATTTTCTCTTTATCCAGATCCTTACGAAAACTTCCTGCACAATATCTTCTGCAATTGTCGCAGAATGTGTCATTTTATAAGCTGTAGAGTAAAAAAGTTCTTTATAATTATCAAAGATTATCCGAAAAGCTTTCTCATCATCCTCTGCAACTTGTTTTATTAAAAATACAATATCGTATGAAAATTCTTTTGGCATGTTGAAGTGAGGCTTAAAAATACTATTCCTTGTTAACAAAATAATAAACAGGTCTCAGAGTCCTATCCGCAAATTATACTATTTTTTTTAAAACTTTCTTGAGGAAGCAATTAGACAAATGAATAACACAAATGTTAACAAAAATAAGTGCCACCCCCACAAAACTGAAAGTTAACCGATGTTGTATGATCCATTCAAAATACCTATTTTTGACCCACCTGTTCAATGAAAACACCAGGCAACCACCCTTTGAAAATCTATCTCAGTCATTTATTGTTTTTAGCTGGAATCATTTCCTTTTCATGCGCCGAAGCGCAACCCATTACCGGTTCCTGGAAAGGTAAGATCGATCATAAAAATGTCGAAGTCAAAATAATAAAAAACGGGGACAGCCTCACCGGTACCAGTTACTATTATCAATCCCCCAACAGTTACAGGCGGTATAGCATCAAAGGCTATTTTGATGACCGGGACAACAGTGTGGTATGGTGGGATGATCAATTGATTGAAGAGAAAAAAGGTAACAAATTGTTGGCCGCAAAAAGCGCCACACCTTATCGCTCTACAGCGGATTTTAATTGCCCCGGTGGTACCAAAATGTACCTCAATGGGAAGGCCTCTTTAAAAAATGATGAAGAGCAACCAGTGAGGCAGGTTGATCTGCAAAAATTCACTGAGCCTGCTTTCCATGATGAATGGGATTTTGTAATTGATAATTATTCCACCGGCGCCAACGATGCCGTATTAATTGACAGTATTGGTAAACTGGCATTTATAAAACCCGTATCTCGTTCGACTGCCATGGTAGAGCAAGAATCACCAAAGCCATCACCCAGACCTGTGACCAAACAACCCAACAGCCAGGTATTCATTCCTGCCACCCCCAACAAACCGGCAATAAAACCTACGCCGGAACTTGTTAAAGAACCGATAGTCGCTGCGGTACCATTAAGCAATGAACAAAAGTTTGCCTCACGCAGCAAAATAGTGATGCAGGAGATACCGGTAAGTGGCGATTCAATCGAATTGCGGTTTTATGATAATGCCATAGTAGATGGCGACTCCATCGCTATTTTTCTAAACGACCGGTTGGTGGCCGAACACATTCGCCTTACGGAAAAAGCATATACCATAAAACTGGCTGTTGCCACCTTGCAAGTATCAAACGAATTGGTTATGGTCGCCGAAAATCTCGGATCCATTCCTCCGAATACGTCGCTGATGGTGGCCATCGTGGATGGAAAACGCTATGAAACAAGATTAGAAAGCACGGAGCAAAGCAGTGCCGTTATCCGGTTCGTGCGTAAGGAACCATAATCGGAAGGATTTTTATTTTGCCCGGCGGTGACGCTTGCCTTTGGCAGGCTGAAAATCTTCTTCCACTCTCCTCTACTTCTTCGTCAAGCTCAGATTGATTGGAAAGAGGGAAACTGTTCAACAACAGAAAACAGTAAACCAATAAATATTGAGGATTTTCATTCTGCCCGGCCGAACAGTTGCCTGCAGCGGCCTGAACGATTTAGTTTGAGTACGATCATTAGGTAGAAACACCGTTAGTGTTGCGAGCAGCTTGTAAAAATTTAAGAACTAATACCCTTTCCTTTTGATGACTATTTTAAACAACTGATCAGTAGTTAGGAACTTATCCCAGTTTTTACGCTTCAATCCCTTGATCAACTCTTTATCACCTGTCCATAATTTTCCACTGACATGCTCCGTTAGCGCAACAAATTCAGTATCGTCAATATTAATGTCAGCGGTTAGTGATTCTACATTTACAAATAATTTTAGCGGTATTAATTCTACATTGATAAACTTTATTTTTGAAGTAATTAAAGTAGCGGCTCTGCGAAATTCCGGCTAGGAATAATTGGATATCTTTTTAAGTTTGTCCCAATGTTCTATTAGTTCCAGTTCAAGTTGTTTGTTGAGTCGAATACAAATTCAATCTTGATTTTGGATGCAGAATGATTCTTGAGAATTTACTGTTGGTATTAAGGATTGCACTGAATGTAATTTTGGTATCAATTACAACTCTCATAAGCCCAATTTCCTTTTGGTTTTAGACAAACGCCCCTTTTTTATTTTTTTTACTAATTCATCTACATCAGTTTGTGATGCTTTCGATTTTTTTGAAATTTCTTTAAAGGCAAATAAATCGGCTATTTCCTGCAACTCTTCCAATTTAGTGTTGGATGGCAATCGAAAAATCACTTCTTTATCAGTTCTTTCAATTATCATCTTTTTCTTTTTGTAAATATAAAAAATTATCTTTTTCAAACTCCACTATTCGTAGCTCTTGAGATAGGATGGTCGGGACGCTTGCCTTTCGCGGCCTGAACG
>JBDTKU010000039.1:0-9367 GCA_039935135.1 Ginsengibacter sp.
CTCACCGAAGCGGCCTGGGACTTGGTGCGGGTGATTTAATGATCTGGCCCGACAGCAGCACATTCACATTGAAAGACATTATTCACAACCTGAGATACTTAAAGCAAACTTCTGATTTCAGAACCAAATATGATTATGATAATTTATTGTACATAGTAGCAGGGGAAGTGGTGGCAAGGGTTTCGGGGATTAAATGGGAAGATTTTATCCAAACTAAAATTATGGATCCATTGCAAATGACAGAGAGCGCTCCCAATTATGATCTCCTAAAAAACAAAGATAATGTTATAGATCCTCATGCACCGGTGAATGGAAAAGTGCAGGTAATTCACCGCGACTGGAAATATGTGGCAGATGCAGCCGGAGGCATTTATAGCTCTGTTAATGACATGAGCAAATGGGTAATCATGCAAATGAATAATGGAAAATATGGTGACGATTTAAGTAATCAATTACTATCTCCAACAACCCATGAAGAAATGTGGACACCACAAACCATCATCCCGGTTCACGGCCCAACCACCTATAATACTCATTTTGCTTCTTATGGTTTGGGCTGGTTCCTTAGCGATGAAAATGGCTTTAAAGTTCCTACACACACGGGTGGTCTTGCAGGAATCGTAACCCAGGTAACTTTAATTCCTGAGATGAAATTAGGAATTATTGTATTCACCAACCAACAGTCTGGCGCGGCTTTCACAGCGATTACCAATTCTATAAAAGACAGTTATTACGGAATACCTGGGAAAGACAGAGTAAAGGAATATCATGATCGGGTGGAGAAACGCGATGCTTCAGCTAAAAAAATTACTGATAAGATTTGGAATGATATTAATGCAGAACAACAAAAGAATAAAGCCAAAGTTGATTTTACCTCCTACACGGGAACCTATTCTGATCCATGGTTTGGAAACATTTCGATTTCAGAAAAAAATGGAAAGCTTTGGTTTGATTCTAAAAATTCTCCACGCCTAACGGGCGAAATGTTTTATTTTAAAGGAAACACATTTATTGTAAAATGGAATAACAGAAGCATGGATGCTGATGCTTATGTAATGTTTAATTTGGATTTCGAAGGAAAACCCGACGGAGTAAAAATGAAACCTATTTCTCCTTTAACTGACTTCAGTTTCGATTTCCAGGATTTGGATTTTACAAGAGTCCCGTAAAATTTCTGCATCAAAAGTTTATTCTCACCTAAAAATCTTAATGGAATTAATTTGATCCAAAAAAAAATCGGTTAGCAATTTAAGCAACGGAAAAACTTTCCTACTCCATACTTAGTAAATAATATTTGTGAGTAAGCATAGATATTTCTTCCGCAGTCAGAATTCCAGCTATTTTGATGGAGTCAATGGCTTTGGAAACAGCAGAAGAAAATGCTTGTTTTGCCGAAACAACATCTGTTGAAATTAGCCCATGAAGAATATGAAAAACTGATAAAAAAGCGAGTTTAACTTCATGCGGATATTTTAAATATCCATCTCTAATGTGAATTACAGGCGTGATAAAAGAATTAAAATGTTCATTTAATTTTTGAGAATTCTGAAAGCCCTTAATCATGGCTTCAATTTCCTTCAATGAATTTTCCGGCAGTGATCTTAATTCTTTTTTGATTTTAGCACAATGATTAAAATTATTCCAGGCAGGCAATGCCTTTTGAGCAAGAAGAAAAGACAGTTCAAGCAAGTCTTCCTCTTTTAATTTCTTCCACCACAAACCTTCAGGGTACTGTGTCATATTTTATACAAGAAATATTTTTTTAATAACTGAGAGCCAATTTTGTCTTTAAAGATATAATTTAAAGAACGCAAATTTCTCCAAATATATTACAAGGGGCATTCAAATTATTAGAAGGGCGAAAAAGGTACTATAACGGGAAAAAACATGTATTATTCGGAAACGGTAGTTATATTTTGGGGATCAGTTTTAGAAATTCCTCTTTTCTTCTTCTCGCCAGTGGCAATTCTGTTTTGTCAGTAAGCAGCACATAATTGTTTCCTTTATTAAACCGATCAATATAGATCAGATTAATAATATGCGTTTCATGAATCCTGAAAAATTCGTTTTCTGTAAGCGTTTCTTCAAAATCACCGAGAGTTCTGCTCACTAAAATATCTTCTTTGTTAGCCAGGTAAAATTTGGTGTAGCGGCCATGCGCCTCAAGACGCACAATATCTTTCATCCTGATAAAACGCACTCCTTCCGTGGAAGTAAGAGTAAGGGTTTTGTCCATCGCATTTTTACTGCCTATATTTTTAAGCAACATATCCATCTTGTAACCCATGTTTTTTTGTTCCAGGTTTTGCACACATTTTTTTATCGCTTCTGATAATTCAATTTTATCTATAGGCTTAAGCAAATAATCCAAGGCGCTTAATTTGATGGCATTGATAGCATATTTATTATAAGCAGTAGTAAAAATGATGTTGAAATCTTTAGCACCGATTTTTTTCAACATTTCAAAACCGTTCATCCGTGGCATTTCAATATCCAGGAAAATAAGATCAGGCGCGTGTTTCCGAATACTTTCAATTCCCTTTGCAGGTGTATTACAGATATCTACCACCTCAATGGTATCACTGAAATCTTTGAGCATTAAATCCAGTAGTTGCGAACTCTGAATCTCGTCTTCAATTATTATCGTTTTTATCATTACTGCTGGGTTATGTTTTTAATCTTCTATTTTTTGAGGAATAAATATTTTTACAAGGGTGCCGGCTGCTGTTCCATCTTCCACTATATCCAAAATCTCAATACCAGAGGGCGTTTCATCATCCGGCTTTAAAGCCTGCAAACGTGCTGTAGTTACTTCGATACCAAAAGAATTGTGAGGCCTTGTGCTATTCATGCCTATGAGAGCTGCGGCCTTTCTTCCCACACCATTGTCCTTCACATTAATTTCAAGGTGATTGTAATAATGAAAAAATGAAATACAAATTTTGCCCTCCCCTTCTTTATGCATTATGCCATGCAAAATAGCATTCTCGATAAAAGGCTGAATGATCATTGTTGGAATATAAATCGTGCTTTCTGTCAATGGTGGATCCACATAAATATCGTAATTTAATTTTTTACCAAATCGAAGCTTTTCCAGTTCAAGATAAAGGGTAAGCATTTCAATTTCTTTCTCAAGGCTAATGTCTGCTTCGCGGGTGGTATTTAATATTAACCGGATCAGCTTGGAAAATTTACCCAAATAATCATCCGCATTTTCCGCGTCATTGGTCAGTACAAATTTTTTGATAGAATTGAGCGCGTTAAAGATAAAATGAGGATTCATCTGGCTGCGAAGCGCAGCCAGTTGCAATTCGGTAAGCTGTTTTGAAATGTTGTCGATCTCTCCCTTTTGCTTTCTCAATTGCTGATCTGCTTCAATTGATTTTATTTTTGCAGCCATCAGCGCTGCCATAGTAGTCATCATCAGGAGATGGTTCTGATTAAAAAAGCCCAACTCTGAATGTTCAGAATCAATAACTCCTAATAATTCATCATCATATTTTATAGGAACGCAAATTTCACTAAGTCCGCTATATCCTTCAGTAAGATACCTTGGATCTTTCCGTGTGTCGGGAACAATTAAAGGAATCCCAGTCATTGCAACTGTACCCACTATTCCTTCTCCCGGTGAAAGCGCATAAGGGAAAAGCATAATTAATTCTTTTGAATCTTTAAGCCCAAAGCCTGCACTCTGCACCATTTTGGTTTTATCCTCATTCCACATATATATCAGGCAATCTTCAAAACCCAACTTTGCGATTAGGTTCCTGGTAACATCCCACAGAATATCATCCACATCATTTTTCAGAAGAAGTGATGTGGAGAAAAAATTATTGATCTGCTCCCTTTCAAGAAGTTCCTCATAGTTCTTAGACCTCAATTTTTCCAACTCGATCCTCGTCGCATCAGCCTCTCTTATCTTATTTTCCCGCAGCCTCATAATTCTGTAAAAAAAATACAACATCACCATCATCGAAACGATCAAAAAAGGCCATACCCAGAAAGGAACAAAAAGATGTAATAGTAAAAAGTCAAGGCAGGCTGACATTGAAAAATGAGTTTTGAATAAAGCTATTCCTATTAAATATAATTAAAATCTTTTACAGTGGACAAAGAAATAGTGGTATTTTTCATTCTGGTTTGCCCTATTCTTTCCGGAACAACAACTGGTGCCAGGCTAAATTGAAAGTCTTGTAAAGCAAGCGCACCAAAATAAGAATTTGCATCAGATGTAAAAAGGGATTGATCGATCACTCCTTGCTGAAGCCTTTCAAATATTTTTTGGGCCTGATCGGTGAGCATTTCCGTTTATGCATTCCGGCCATTAAATAAGATATTTTTTAACTATTGGCTACGACAGTTCCGTTAGATACTGCATCCTGATTAATAAGAATCACCAAAGCCGCCCGTCCTCAGGAAATTTATATTATCCCAGGTGAAACCAGATGTTCCATTCGCCAGGCCCGTTGGTATCATAGCGGCTTTCCATTGACCGCCATCCAGGTGGTTTGAAGTGTCAATGCATCTTTCCTGTTGTTTCAATTGTGATGAAATAAAACATAGTGAAGCAATAAATATTGGAGATTTTTATTTTAGGGAAAAAATTCTTTTTGTCTCAACTTTCTGAAGATTATTATATGTTGATTAATACCAACAAGCTTTTTTAAAAAATAACTTTATGCTGAACCCAAAAAAATTCCATAGTTTTAAAATCGATTTAAAAATTTAAATTTCAATTCATAAAAACAATTGTATCATGCCAAATTCACGGAGAGATTTTATTAAAAAAACGGCTCTGACCACAGCCGGCATTTACGTGGGCGCTAACGCGTTTAGCGCTAATAGTTATCGAAAAATTATTGGTGCCAATGACCGTGTAAGGGTAGGCGTTATAGGCTTCTCCGACAGGCACAGAAGTTCACATGCGCCGTCATTTATGAACCATTATAAAGACCTGAATTTTGATTTGGTGGCTGTCTCAGATATCTGGAGCAAGAGAAGAAATGAAGGGGTTGCTTTCTGGAAAGCTAAAATGAACCATGATATAGTAGCCTGTCGTAATAACGAAGAAATGTATGATAAAAAACTGGCAGATGCCGTGTTCATCAGCACCAGCGATTTTCAACACGCAACGCATTGCATAGAAGCCGTAAAAGCAGGTTGCGATGTTTACTGCGAGAAGCCTTTTGCAGAAACCATGGAAGATAATCGTGCCGCTCTAAAAGCGGTAAAAGAAACCGGCAAAATTGTACAAATCGGCTCTCAAAGAAGAAGTGGGGCCAACTATCAATCCGCAGCAGATTTTATACAATCCGGAAAATTCGGCCCGATAAAAATGGTGGAGCTAACCTGGAATGTAAATCAGCCGGGACGCTGGCGAAGGCCCGACCTGGTAGCTCAATTAAAAGAAGAAGATACAGACTGGAAACGCTGGCTGATAAACAGGCCTTACGAGGCATTTGATCCAAGAAAATATTTGGAATACCGTTTATTCTGGCCTTATTCTTCAGGCCTTCCGGGTCAATGGATGAGCCATCAAATAGATACAGTGCATTGGTTCAGCGGATTGAAACATCCCCGCAGCGCCGTGGCCAATGGCGGCATCTACATGTGGAAAGACGGAAGAAGAAACTGGGATACCATCACAGCAGTTTTCGATTATGGTCCTGCAAATGATCCTTCAACAGGTTTCCAGGTTTCTTTTGCTTCGCGTATGGATAACGGAACAGAAAATCCTGCTGAAATTTATTATTCAAACGGGGGAGAACTGAATCTAAATACCAATCAAATTTCGCCAAAGGGAGGTCTTACAAAACGTCACGCAGATGCAATGAATATGCAACCCAATCTTCTACCTGAAATGAGTTTAACCCAGACGGAAAAAGTAGTAGCCTCAGCAAACACCGGCGGCGACTCACTAACGGACAACCATGTACGAAACTGGATGGAATGTATTCGTAGCCGTAAACAGCCACATGCCCCTGTGGAAGCGGGATACAGCCATTCGATTGCTAACATCATGACTACCGCTGCTTCACATAGCGGATTAAGGGCTACGTTCGATGAAGCCACACAGGAAGTAATGGTAGGTGGCAAACCATTTAAATATTAGTCGTCATTTTTTGATTAAGTAATGCGCAGACCTTCCTGGTTTTAAAAACATGGAAGGTCTTTCGGTCATTCAAAACAACCACGACCTTTGAGCAGGATGAATTTGAAATGGCCTACCTCAAACTTCAAATAAACCTTGCAGGATTAAAAAAACCTGGGAGGTTGTTACACAAAACTCTTTTAGTCATGAATAAAAAATCTAAAACTATCTTCCAATATTTTCTGCTGAATGTAAGTGCGATGATTTGTGCTTCGCTAACATTTGCTCAAAATAATCAGCAAGTAAAAGTGGTAAAATCTTCGACAGAAAACAAAATTAATGTGCTCATCAATAACAAGCCATTTACAAGCTTTCTATACTCGGATACGCTTGAAAAGCCGGTGTTGTATCCTGTGCATGCTGCTGATGGAAAAGTTGTTACAAGAGGATTTCCTCTAAATCCACAACCCGGTGACCCCACGGATCATCCGCATCATCTTGGTATATGGTTTAATTATGAAAATGTGAACGGGCTTGATTTCTGGAACAATTCGTATGCAATACCGAAAGACAAAAAACATTTATACGGATGGATAAGAACCGATCGTATTATTAGTACATCGGGCGGGAAAAAAGGAATTATTGTTTATCATGCAAACTGGACCGACCAGCAAAAAAATATTCTGCTTGAAGAGACCACGGAACTCACATTCAGCGGAACTGAGCACCTGAGAATCATAGACAGAAAAACCACTTTAAAGGCAAATGTCATGGTCAATTTCAATGATGCAAAAGATGGAATGTATGGAATGAGGCTTGCGCATGCTTTGCAGATACCAGACAATAAAGACAAAGAATTCAAAGATGATAGGGGCAATGTAACTATCGTAAAAGGAGGAACAGATGCCATCGCCAATGGAAATTATCTTACGAGTGAAGGAAAGACGGGTGATGACGCATGGAGCACACGAGGAAGATGGTGTAAAGTGTATGGCAAAATGGGAAAAGATTCCATAAGCGTAGCCATTATTGACCATCCTAAAAATCCCAATTATCCAACTTTTTGGCATGCACGCGGATACGGATTATTTGCAGCCAATCCGCTCGGAGAAAAAATATTTACAAACGGAAAGTCTTCTAAAAACCTGCGCTTAAAAAAGGGCGAGTCTGTGACGTTTCGGTACAGGATTGTCATAGATGCAAATAATAAAACCCTTGGCGTGGAAGAATTGAACCAATTGGCTAATGATTTTGCGAAATAAAATTTGCTCGTTTAGGCTATACCGTTACAAAAAAATGAAAGCGCCACCGAAAGCTAATTATTAATCTTATTTCAAAAGGAAATTAACAACCAGGTATTATCAGAATTCATACTCAATTCCATTCCTTAAAGTATAAATGTTATTGGGAACATCCAATGCCGGTTTGCTGTCATACAAAAAAGTCCATGTTGTAAAAAAGGAGAATTTTTTAGTGAACTGAAACTTCAGTTTTAATTCATGAAGCAACCTAAAATCTGAAAAATCTCTAAAAAGAGGCTGGTAAAATACGGTAGTGGTAATCTCTGTTCTGTCATCAGGCCGCCAGGAGGCAGTTCCATAGCTGGAGTTTCGTATATCCTTGTGAAGTATAGGAGGCTTGGTCTGTTCATGCTCATCCTCATACATCACGAGCGATGCAGCATATAAGGAAAGTTTTTTTGTACCTGATATTTTAAAGCGCGGCCCCGCTCCTATCAGCCACCTGCTTTTTATTCCTGAAAGGTTATTGTGTTGAACTTGTGTGAATGCTTCCAGGCGGAGCAGATCGTTCATCTTGTAATTATATCTTAGGTGGAAAAACAAATTGTTCTGAAGTGTTTGTGTTGCACCCTTCAAAAAATCATAATTAATTAAAAAGAGATACAGGTTTCTCGGCTCTTTATATTCTATTTGTGCGTTGGCATTCAAATTTATAATCTGTACTTTATTTTTATCGAGCTTGAAAGAAGCGCCAAAATTTCCTAACCACCCAGTTGTATCGCTTTGAATTCTTTGAGATTCAACATTCACGATTTGCGCTGGACTGATCATGGAAATGCAACAAAACATTAGCGTCAAAAAATATTTCATGCGGTAATATAATAAATTCAGAATTACTCAAATCGCGGAAGCAAACATCAGCATTGGAAAAAGAAAATGGTTATACTAATTCTTTCAAAAAAATTATCATTGATTAAAACACATTTATATTTTGTTCTTGTACCCGCCTTCCAGCATTTGCAAAAGATTTCGGATTAACAACCCTCCTTCCGTTCATTTATATTCTAAAATTATCTGTTCTAAAATAAAATTAATAACTTGGATGAGAATTAGAAAGCCACCAACAGTTGTGGGGCAAGAATGACCTTTGGAAAAAATTAATCAATATAAATATCTTTTTATGAATCCGAAAACAATGGCTCAGACCATGACTCCCAACAATGCCCATAAAGAAATACCTGGCAATCCATCAACTGCCACCACGAGCGCTATCAAATTAAGCGACCGGAGCAACGCGGAACCACTTCGCATCCTATCAGAAGAGGATTGGAAATTCTGGATACAAAATGGATATGTTATCGTCAAAAATGCAGTGCCGAAGGAGCAGGTAAAAAAGACGGCTGATTTTCTTTGGGAATTTGAAGAAAAGGATCCGAATAATCCCGAAACCTGGTATGCCCCGGCGAGGGCCGAAATGCAGATGAAAGAACTCACCAACACAGGAATGGTAGAAGTTTACAATCACCAGGTTTTGTGGGACAACAGGCAAATGCCAATGGTACATGCGGCATTCGCAGATATATGGGGAACCGAAAAACTTTGGTGTACCATCGACCGGGCCAATTTGAATTTCCCCGTCCGTCCGGGCTTTGAATACAAGGGCTTTATTCATTGGGATTATGATCCAGAAACCAAACCTCAGAACGTGCAGGGAGTTTTGGCCCTGGCCGATCAGTTGGATGAAGAGATGGGCGGCTTCCAATGCATTCCGGAATTATTCAGGACTTATGATACATGGAAGCTCACACAACCCGACGACCGGGATCATTTTAAGCCGGACACTTCCGGGTTTGAAACTACAAAAGTAACTATGGAAGCCGGAGATTTGCTGATCTTCAACAGTGCTGAGCCACATGGAATCAGAAAGAATAACAGTAAAGATAAAGTTCGCATCGCCCAATACATTTCTATGATGCCGGCAGAAGAAGATAATGAAGCTTTGCGCGAATGGAGGATCAATTCATGGAAAAACCGG
>JBDTKU010000040.1:0-18031 GCA_039935135.1 Ginsengibacter sp.
CTCCGGAAACAATTTTGATTCAACACGAAACCCCTGGTCGTCACTCAAATGCAAATGCAGCACATTCATTTTCAAATATGCCATTGCCTTTATATTTTGTTGAAGTACATTAACAGGTATAAAATGGCGTGATACATCAATCACAAGCCCCCGCCATTCGAAGCGGGGCTTATCTTTAATAGCAACTGCCGGAAAATAATATCCGCTTTCATCATAATTTTCCAATTGCAAAAGTGTTTGAAGCCCTCGGAGGGCGCCGACTGTATTGGTTGCACTTAGCAACACCTTTTTTTGATCAACAGTTATTGAATAAGATTCATCCATACCGATAGTAACAGGGGCGGATTTGTCCACATTAATAATCATGGAAGGATTAGTTAATTTCCCTTTGGTAATATGTTCCGTAAGGAAATATATTCCCGTTCTCCGGTTCAGGGTTTGATACATTTCATTCACAGCCGAAAACAGGATAGAATCGTAATGCGGAATATTTACCTCGATGGAAAATTTTTTATCCAGCCTGAATTTGCCGGGCTGTATGCTTACATCTGCAGGCACCGGCATAAGGCTTAATTGGGATGACTGCGCTGAAATTTCATGAAAAATGAAAAGGGAAAAGATAAAAGAAAGACATATTTTGATTCGCATGATAGTAAGTTGAAAAATGATAAAGAATTCCGGGAAGTTTATGTAAGCCCTAAAAAGATTGCACTAAAGCTATTGTGCTTTTCCAGAATCAACAGCTTCGCTTCTTTTGCCGGTTACTACAAACATCCCATTATACATAGAACCATTTAATTGCTGCTCTTTATTTTGGGACAAATTATAATCAATATCATAATTCTGGAGTGTTGCATTGAATGTAAGAACGGTATCTTTTATCACAGGATTTACAATAGCTACTTCTCCGGGTTGAGGATCGCCAAATTTGAGTGAGCCAGCCAGTTTTCCATCCTTTTCATTTAAAAGAAGATGGCATTTTACATCACCCTGCGGCAGTCCTAGCATGTTAATATCCCAGTTCCCGATGAAATTGGTTTGTCCAATGGTTGATTGTGTTGATTGTGCCGTTGAGTCAGTTACCTGCGCATTGATGCCAGTAAATGCAAGCATGATGATGCTAAAAAGTAAAATTGTTTTTTTCATTGTAATTAATTTTATTGTTGTTGACTTTTTAAATTGAATAAATACTAAATAATAAAAATGTTGATGAAAATAATACTATTTTTTAAAAAATAAGTGATGAAGATAAAGGGAAACATTAATTCAAAAAACATTCCAACAATTGGACTAGTGAACTTTAATATATATATTATTAAAATGAAGAAAAAATATGCAATGAAACTCGGAGTGGTGATCACATTAATCTTCATTTTTCATAGAAACATAGCGTTGATATTTGGATGGGCACCTCACGTCCCTACGGTATTATCTGAACAAAAGCTACTTACCTCCAGGTTTCATTTCTGGGCAGTGGAGCATCGGTATTTATTTTGAGTAATACCATATCGCCTATTTTAAAAGCAATGGGTTTACTGACGGGAACGAAGGCGATGTTATGAAAAACAGGATAAAGATATTACAGGCGCATCCCTTGTTATATCTGTTTACCTGTATTACAACAGGAATAACAGAAGAAATAATATTTAGAGGCTACCTGCAAACAAGAATAGAATTAATTTTTAAAAGCCCTCTTGCAGGCATTATTCTTTCAGCAATATTCCTCTCTTTGGCGCATTCAACTAATGGAACTGCACAGGAAATTGCAATTCCGTTTATGATTGGAATTATTTTCTCAGTTTATTATTTCAGGTATAAGAATATTTATATACCTATGGCATTTCTTTTTTTTATTTTATTATGTACAGCTTATGATATCTTATTCATAAAATGATATTAGGCCTTATATCAGCCTTCCATTTCATCCACGTAATTAAATTACCTTTACAACTCAATATTCGTAGTTGATACCCGATAAATGTTACACAACAAATTATATGTTCTAAACCTGGCAGTATTGTTCTTTACCCTTTCATCCTGCGCCCAGAATACTTTATCAAAAGAAAACAAAAAATTTATGTACACCAATGCATTGATACACGAAACAAGTCCTTATCTTTTACAACATGCGCACAATCCTGTAGATTGGTATCCATGGGGAGACGAAGCGCTAAATAAAGCAAAGAAAGAAAATAAAATGTTGCTGATAAGTGTTGGTTATGCAGCCTGCCATTGGTGTCACGTGATGGAACATGAAAGCTACGAGGATACCACAGTGGCCAATATTATGAACAAGAATTTTGTTTGTATAAAAGTGGATCGGGAGGAGCGGCCGGATGTTGACCAGGTTTATATGAATGCGGCGTACCTCATCAATGGAAATGGCGGCTGGCCTTTAAATGCATTGGCGATGCCCGATGGAAAACCATTTTTCGCAGGCACTTATTATCCAAAAGCTTCCTGGTTACAACTGCTGGAGCATTTTTCAAATTTATACAAAACTGATAGGGCAAAGTTAAAAGATCAGGCAGATCACCTTGCCCAGGGAATAAGAGATATTGAAGAGGTGCCTCTAAATAAAAGCGATGTTTCCTTCGATATAAAAACTTTGGAAACTATGTTTGATAGGCTTAGTAATACCATTGATATGAAAAAAGGCGGCACTAATGGGGCAATGAAATTTCCTATGCCGGCTATCTGGGAATATCTTTTACAATTCAATTATTTGGGTGGAAACAAGGAGGCATTACAAGCAGTAGAAACAACATTAAATAATATGGCCGATGGTGGAATCTATGACCAGGTAGGTGGCGGATTCTCGCGCTATTCGACTGATCAGTCGTGGCATGCTCCCCATTTTGAAAAGATGCTTTATGACAACGCACAGCTCGTAAGCCTTTACAGTCACGCATTCCAGGTTACGGGCAATCTTAAGTACAAAAGGATTGTTTATGAAACCATTGACTTTGTAAACCGCGAACTTACTTCACCGGAAGGCGGCTTTTATTCTTCTCTCGATGCAGACAGCGAAGGAAAAGAAGGAAAATTTTATGTGTGGACAAAAGAAGAAATCAAAAGTATTTTGGGGAAGGATGCGGAGTTATTCAATGAATATTTTGGAGTAACAGACCAGGGCAACTGGGAGGCAGGAGAAAATATATTGGATATTAATTTTGGGGAAAAGGATTTGGGGGAAAAATACAATCTGACTCATGAGCAATTGCTCCACAAAATAGTTTCTTTAAAAAAGATGGTGCTTAAAAAAAGAACAGAGCGCGTTCGCCCAGGCACAGATGATAAAATATTAACCTCCTGGAATGCTTTAATGGCAAAAGGTTTCATAGATGCTTACAGGGCTTTTGGTGATACGAAGTTCATTTCCCTTGCAAAGAAGAATATTGATTTTCTTTTAAATAATATTGAAACAAAAAATGGTGGCATTTACAGAAATTATAAAAACGGCAGAGCTACTATCAATGGCTTTCTTGATGATTATGCGTTTTTAATAAATGCTTTGATCAATTATTACCAGGTGAGTTTTGATGAAACTTACCTGGAAAAAGCGAATAACCTTAACCGTTATGTAGAAGAACATTTTTTTGATAAAACTTCCGGAATGTTTTTTTATACGGATGATCAATTCAGCAACTTGATTGCACGAAAGATGGAAGTTTCTGATAACGTAATTCCTTCTTCCAACAGTGAGATGGCTAAAAATCTATTACTCCTGAGCCTCTATTTTGAGAATAATCAATATGAAAAACAATCTGTGCAAATGGTCAAAAATGTTTCAGGTGATATTCAAAAAAATCCGGGCTATTACAGCAATTGGGCACAGGTGATGGCGTTGCAAATCCAGTCCCCTTATGAAGTGGCCATTGTAGGAAACGACTGGCAACAAAAGCTTTCAGCTATGCAAAAAAATTATCTTCCCAATTCGCTCTATCTTGGAGGAACCAATGAGGGCAAACTTCCCCTGCTTGAAAACAAATTGATGAAGGGCAAAACAATGATCTACGTGTGTGAAAATAAAACCTGCCAACGACCGGTAGAAGCCGCTACGGAAGCATTGAAGCAGATAAAAGGGAATGATAAGTAGGCTGCTAATAATTTGTAAACCTAATTCTATTACATCTTCGAAAATTTATACGAAAATAAAAGAGATTATAAAAATAGTTGAAACAGATGGCTGGTATCAGGTAAGACAAAAAGGAAGTCATCGGCAGTTTAATCACAAAGGAAAAAAACGGACAGTTACAATAGCAGGAAAGCCAAGTGATGATTTGGCAAAAGGAACAATAAATAGTATTTTAACACAGGCTGGACTTAAATAATCCTTATCTTCTCGATACAAAAAATTAATTTTATAAAATGGAAAATTATTTAATAGTAATTGAAAGAGCCAAAAACAACTACTCCGCTTTTAGCCCTGATATTCCAGGTTGTGTGGCGACAGGAGAATCAGTAGAAGAGACTACGGCAAATATGAAGGAGGCACTTCAATTTCACTTTGAAGATATTTTTGACATCCCTTCCGCGAAAGGTATTATTGCCCATATTGCTGATGGGGTATTTGATAAAAAAAATATCGCAAAAGAATATTTCATTACCGAAATAGAGATCGAACTTCCGCAGCAGGCATGATTTAAGAATTTGAATAAATAGATACAAAAATGTAAGTTCTTCAGAATAAAAAAACCACTTTTTTGTTAGTTTACTATCTTCCAAAGCCATTATCTATGCTGAAAAGCAAAACCTTCTTCCCACAATCGTTTCGTTACTTTTGCATCCATGAAAAAGAAAAATTATTCGTTAGAAAATATATTAACCAATTTAAAAATTGAGGAACTGAATGAGATGCAAATTGCCTCTCTTGATGCCAGCGAAAAAAATGAAGATATTATTTTGCTTTCCGCTACAGGTTCAGGAAAAACACTGGCCTACCTGTTACCCATACTTGAAAATTTTGAAATAGAAAATAAGAACACCCAGGCCCTTATTGTTGTTCCTTCACGGGAGCTGGCCATTCAAATAGAAAATGTTTTTAAGAGAATGGGCACGGGTAATAAAATTACTGCTACCTATGGTGGCCATAAAAGAGAAATAGAAGAAAATAACCTTGTTCAGCCACCCGCCTTGATCGTAGGCACCCCAGGAAGAATTTGCGATCATATACGAAGGGGAAATATTACAATAGATTCTATCAAAACTTTGGTGCTGGATGAATTTGACAAGTCGCTTGAATTGGGTTTCCTGGAAGAAATGGAATTTATTATCAACTCGCTAAAAAATGTTCAGAAAAAAATCCTGACTTCAGCAACACATGCCGTTGAAATACCAGCCTTCATTGGATTAAAAAATCCTCAACAAATTAATTTTTTGAAGCCCGGTGATGAAAAAGAAAGGCTTGAAATAAAATCGGTATTCTCACCTGACAAAGACAAATCGGAAACACTTTTTAGGTTGCTTTGTTTTCTTGGAAACCGATCTACAATCGTTTTTTGCAATCATCGTGAAGCAGTAGAACGCACCAGCAAGCTTCTTTCTGAAAAAGGAATTTATAATGAATTCTATCACGGAGGAATGGAGCAGCAGCAAAGAGACAGCGCTTTGTCCAAATTCAGAAATGGAACAACAAATGTTTTGGTGACTACAGATCTTGCATCACGGGGCCTTGATATTGCCAACATCCGTTACATTGTTCATTATCATTTGCCACATACTGAAGATGCTTTTACGCATCGCAATGGCCGCACAGCAAGGATGGAGGCCAGTGGCACTGCTATTCTCATTTTGAGTGAAGAAGAAAAATTACCCACTTATCTTGATGAAGAAGTAGAAAAAATAATCCTTTCTGAAGAAAACGTATTGCCTGAAAAACCAAAGTGGGCTACGCTTTTCATCGCTGCCGGCAAAAAAGACAAAGTCAACAAAGGTGATATTGTCGGATTTTTAACCAATAAAGGTGAATTAAAAATAGAGGATATTGGTCTGATAGAAGTAAAAGATTTTTTCTCTTTTGCCGGCATCCGAAAGGTAAAAATGAACCATCTTCTTCATTTGATAAAAGATCAAAAGATCAAAAATAAAAAGGTGAAAATGGAAGTTGCCAAATAAATTCCTGTAGAAATTATTTGTAATTCGCTTAAAACTCTCACTCTCATGATTCCAGTTTTTAAATTAGAAAATCCTTTCTAATTTTCAATAATTGCAAAGAGATATTTCAAATAGTTTATCACCTTCAATCCGATTTTTCAAAACAATGCATTAATACATATTTGGTTTTCTAAATTAACCTTTCTATTTTATCTTATTTTTTACCACCTTTCAGCCCATTGGTTTTCAATTGATTAAGATTGATTAACAAAATATTTATCCACTAAGTTTATTTAGTGGCATTGGATTTGCCTTATAGGGGTTAATATTTAATCTGATTATCTAAACCCTAAAAATCAACTTCAAATGAAAACAAAAACATTAGTGCTATCATTATTTTTATCACTCACGGGACTCGCAGTATTTGCTCAAACCGAGTCGATGCCACCTGCTGATACAATTCCCAAAACAGATTCTATTCCTTCGACTGATACAACACATGCAAATCCAACGGCATTCAATTTTTTAATTATGGCACCAAAAGATACCACAGTGCCAACAACAGATTCAGTACCGAAAAATGATTCTTCAGTAGCTTTAAACTTTGGCCATAATAATCTGAATAAATTCAGTAGAGTTGAAAGAGATACAGTACCGCCTACAGATACTACCAAAAAGGATTCTTCTTTAGTTTTTAATCCTCAAAATAGTCAATTGGTAGCTTATTCTTATTCACAAAGAGATACTATTCCATCTGACACGGACACCACCAAAAAGGACAGCTCAATGGTTTTTAACCTGAACAATAACAATTATTTCGTTGCATTTGCTAATGCACAAAGAGACACTGTTCCCTCTGATACAGATACGACAATGAAGAAGGATTCTTCAATGGCAAATATTCAAGTGGGACAAAAATTATCACTTATAGCAGGTGTAATAAACAATAATTCCAAAATATTATTTGCAAAAAAAGAATCGGCAGACATAAAGAGAGAGTCAGCTATTTCTTAATTGATTAACCCCAAAAAAAATCAGCCATCTGGAAAAATGGCTGATTTTTTTTGCCATTTCATCTCCTTTGAAAACCTTCTCCCTGGATTTCATCTTTTGTGCCTATCTGATAAACAGCAGACAAGAAAGAAATAAATGGAATTTATATTTCTTAAAAATAAAACAGCCAACGCTTTTTATATTCAAAAGTAATTATTACTTTTATCTCCTTATACCCCCTAAGCATCCTGCTAAAACCTCATTTCGTACTCCAATTCCGGTAATTTGCTCATGTTCGATGGAACGTGATATGATTAATTCTTTATAATTTTATAAATCATAATATAATTGTGAATTGCGTATGAAAATAATTTTTACTTTATTTATATTATTATTTTTTCATCCTGCAACGCCGGCACAAAACGTTTCTAATTATTTTGAGTACGAAGCGATGACGCCGGAGCAATTGAATGTTTACCGACAAAACATTTGGGACACTTTGCCTGCTGCTATTGGCTGGGTAAATGATTTTGAAAACCTTTTTACTGAGGAGCAGGAACGCTTTCTGGAAAAGACTTTAGAACATTTTGAAAAATCAACAAGCATTGAAATTTCAATCGTTACTCTGGATTCCAATATGGTAACAGCTAATAAGTTCAACGATTTTAGTTTTCGGCTAATGAAAATTTGGGGGATAGGAAAAATTTCAAAAAGCAACGGGATACTGATTTGCATTTGCAAAGACTATAGAAGAATTTGTGTAACAACTGATTTTGGAATTGACCGATATATGACTACAATTGAAAAAGAGAAGGTGATCAACAAAGACTTTATCCCCTACTTCGCTAAAAATGATTATTACGATGGCACTTCCACGGGCCTGAATGCAATGCTTTCAAAAATCGTAAAGCGCTGGAACAAGATCAATTAACAACAATTTCTCACCAGGATCTTGAATTTGAAAAAACATTTTGTAATTGTTTTTTCAACTAACTGGTCAACGTGCCGTGCCTTCAGGAAACTGTGCTTTATCCGGATGAGCCCGCAACTTTTTCAAAGCAAGCTTTAATATAGAGGTTCTGCGGGAAGTGGTTTCCAAAGGTTTTACAGGATAGGAGATCACTGCTTCCAGCCACGAATAGTTGTTTACCCTGAAATATACATCGGGTTTCAATTGTTGTAAACTTTCAATATCGTATTGTGGATGGCGTTTTTCAAAATCCTCATTAGCAGCTTCCTGGAAGCATTTTTCTACAAATTCAACATCAGAATTGTAGGCGATTTGAATAGCCGTTTCGTTCCAGATAAAAGGATGAACAGGTCCGGAATAATTGAAGACCTCCGATCGGAGTACTTTACTGTTGGGGAAATGTATCACACGCCCACTTGACCGGTCATTGTTTAAGTAATCTCCGCTAAATTCAAGAAGAATAGTGTCGAGATAAGTGATCTCCATAACATCACCTTTAAAATTTTCCATTTGAATCCTGTCTCCCACCTGGTAAGGAGTTCTGACTACAATATAGATCCAACCGATGAAAGAGGAAATCGGAGCCTGTAGCGCAAAACCAAAAATCAGGGAGAGAAGACCGAAAGAAACTGCCGCCGCATACAGGTTTTGAAAAAGAAAAGATATAGAAAGAATGAGGATAAATAATGTCGTCAGCAACCGTGTAATTTTAATCAGGTTATAACGAATCCCTTTTGAACTACTTCTTGTAGAAATAAGTTTTTCAATAAATTTCCCTATCAATAAAATGATGAAAATGAAAAATATGCTAAGGCTTAATCTTTTTACCATTGGCAAATATTCATCCCAAACTGAAAAGACTTTCAATTCAAGCAAAAAGTGAATGGCAAGAAATACGAAGGCGAGCACGACATATCCACCGATCCAATATTTTTGTTTTTTATTCTCATCAAAAGATGGAATATTAATTTGATAATCCACGTTTTCATTTTTCATGCCTTTCTATTTACAAAGTTTATTGGAATAAATCATCCATCTAATTCCCAGGCTGCCTGTTAAATATAATTGAAACAAAACAAATGAAAAAGGAATTAGAATCCAGTTTAAAGAGAAAATATTTCCTTCCAGAAATTTACCAGGCTATATTAAAATTTGAAAAAAGAATTCTAAAATAGAGCCATCCAAAATAAGAATACGCCTTATTTATTCTTTTACTGTCAACATAAATTTAATTCGCAGCTTTCACTGAACCGCTACCGGTTATGTGGATTTCAGGAGAGGAAGGATTGCCACCGTAATAAACATCGCCGCTGCCTGTTACGTTCACCTTTAAGCTTACACTGGCAAAAACATGAACATCTGAGCTACCGGAAACACGGATAATTGCATTTTCAGACTTGAGATTAGCGCATTTGGCATCTCCACTGCCACTAATTTTACATTCAAAATCTTTGGTGCGGCCAGAAAGTGTAATATCACCTGATCCCGAACTAATTGCTTTAACCGAAGGCGCATCTACTTCAGCAGTAACATCTCCGGAACCCGAAGTACTTACCTCCAGTTGATTAGAGTTTGAGATTATCCCGTTACCGGAGATATCTGCAGACCCGGAACTCACTATTTTTTCTATGGATGGAGAGGTCACAAAAACTTTGGCATGGTCGCTCATTATGGAATATCCATCCTTATAATGAATATTTAAAACTCCATCCCTGACATCAGTAATCACGTAAGGAATAAGATTTTCATCATTCTGAACAGCAACTTGGTATTTATTCCCGCTTTTAATTTCCACATCAATAGAACCGGAAGTTTTTACTCCCTTAAAATCTGAGACATCACGATTTTCTTTAATTACATTTCCGTTTCCGGTAACGGATTCGCAGGAAATAAATATCACAGAAGAAAGCAGGAGGAAGAAAAAGTATTTCATAATTAATTATTTGATGATTTTTGAAAATGGGGCCAATTATAAAACTAACAAAATTCAGATGGAAAATAGTCGCAACCTTTTCGCACGGAAGCATTGCCATAAATTTTTATTTTTTTATAAAAAGGAAACGAAATTAAAATATATTATATAATAAATTTGACTTGCCATCTCAAACATTAAACTATTTACCTTCGCACGCATGACAGAAAAAATTCTGATCCTCGATTTTGGTTCTCAATATACCCAATTGATTGCACGATCTGTTAGGGAAGCCAATGTTTATTGCGAAATAGCGCCTTACAACAAAACTATTGATTTTTCAAAAGACCTAAAAGGCGTTATTCTTTCAGGATCTCCGTTTTCGGTAAATGACGCCAACGCTTTAATAATTGATGTGAAAGCCATTAATGAAAAAGTGCCGGTTCTGGGCATTTGCTACGGAGCCCAACTGATTACAAAGAGCTACGGAGGTCTTGTAGAAAAAAGTGACAAACGGGAATATGGCAGATCGAAGCTGCAAATAAAAAAGGAAGATGATTTATTGAATGGCGTCCAAACTGATTCTGATGTTTGGATGAGCCATAGTGATACCATAAAAAATCTTCCGGAAAATTTTGTGATAACTGCGTGTACGCATAACATTCCGGTGGCGGCATTTAGCAGTAAAGCAACCCCGCCTGACAGTGCTATTCGGGCAGGAAATAATCCAATTTTTGGTTTGCAGTTTCATCCTGAAGTTTATCATTCGGCAGAAGGCAAGAAAATTATAAAAAACTTTTTAGTCAATATCTGCCAGTGCACGCAGGAATGGACTCCGGCACATTTTATCAATGATACCGTCGCGAATATCAAAGAAAAAATCGGTGATAAAAAAGTGATCATGGCCTTGAGTGGCGGCGTAGATTCTACGGTAGCAGCAACTTTAATTCATAAAGCAATAGGGGAAAATTTATTCGGAATTTTTGTAGATAATGGCGTACTTAGGAAAGATGAATTTGAACAAGTACTGGAATCCTGCAGAAGCATCGGCCTGAATATAAAAGGTGTTAACGCAAAAGAATATTTTTATAAAAAGCTTGCCGGCAAAACAGATCCGGAAGAAAAGAGAAAGGCCATCGGAAATAGTTTTATAGAGATTTTTGACCAGGAAGCCCATGCCCTGGAAGGAATCGGATTTCTCGGACAGGGAACCATTTACCCGGATGTGATTGAGTCAGTTTCTGTTCATGGTCCTTCGGTCACCATCAAATCTCATCACAATGTGGGTGGATTGCCTGACAGGATGAAATTAAAATTGATCGAACCGCTGCGTTCTCTCTTTAAAGATGAAGTGAGAAGAGTGGGTACAGAACTGGAATTACCAGCCGCTTTATTAAACCGCCATCCCTTTCCCGGTCCCGGACTGGCTATAAGAATTTTGGGAGAAGTGACTGAAGAAAGAGTGCAATTATTGCAAAAGGCAGACGCGGTATTTATTAATGCTTTGAAAAAATTTGATTTATATGCAACTGTTTGGCAAGCTGGCGCTATCTTGCTGCCGGTTAAAAGTGTGGGCGTAATGGGAGATGAAAGAACTTATGAATTTACAGTGGCGCTTCGCGCAGTAACTTCGGTAGATGGCATGACAGCCGATTGGGCCCACCTACCCTATGAATTCCTTTCTCATGTTTCAAACGAAATCATCAATAACATTAAAGGAATCAACCGGGTTGTTTATGACATCAGCAGCAAACCCCCGGCTACCATCGAATGGGAATAAGATTGGAGAAAAAAGTAGTCATGAATTTAAAATTATGAGGAAAAATATAGTAACATTTATTTTACTTTTTGCTTTCGCAGTCTCTCAAAGATCTTTCGCCCAAATTAAACCAGCTCCGGTATATAAAACCTACAGGGTTGCTATAATTGCGCCTCTTTTTCTCGATTCCATTTTCACAGGATATCACCTAAAATCAGAAAATTCAATTCCCAAGTATTCCATTAGTGGTGCTGATTTTGTGCAGGGAGCAGAACTGGCGCTGGACACCCTCAATCTTAAAGGCCGGCATTTGGAAGCATTTATCTTTGATTCAAAATCTGCAACGCATTCTGTAACCACACTCATTAAAAGCGGAAAGCTTGACCACATCGACCTTATCATCGGATCTGTAAAGCCACCCGAATATTATCCTTTGGCTCAGTTTGCTCTTGAAAAAAAGATTCCATTTATTTCAGCTATCTATCCCAATGACGGAGGAATAAGAAAAAATCCTTTTTTACTGATTGCGAATTCAACTTTAAAAACACATTGCGAAGCCATCTTCAGTTACATTTTGCAAAAACACGGAACTGATAATATCTATCTTATTCACAAAAAAAACGACAACCGGATCCTTAATTATTTTAAAGACATTAATCTCGTGGATGGCAAACCACTTCTAAAGATCAAAGATATTATGCTGGACAGTTCTGTTTCTTCACAAGGCATGAAATATTTAGTTGATACAACCAAACCAATTGTAATTATTGGTGCAAGCCTTGATCAGACTTTTTCTCAAAAGCTCGCAGATGCCTGTTACCCTATTCAAAAAACGAATCCTTTGGTTTTGTTTGGAATGCCTAATTGGGATGGGTTTCCCCGTTGGTACAAAAGAGGTGCTTACCCTGAATTTTCTATTAGCTATACGACTCCGCATTACCTGGAAAAAAGCAATGCATTTGGTAAATACCTTAGCAATAAATATTTTCAGTTGTACAATATAGATCCAAGTGATATGGTAGAAAAAGGATTTGCGATCACTTATAACTTCACCTCAATTTTGATCAATTTCCCTGGCAGTTTTATGCAAAATGTAAATGACACTTTGTATGCGCCTCTTCATAATTTTAATTTTAAGCCTGTTTATCATGGCAACAACTCCGAAGTGGATTATTATGAAAATAAGCACTTATTCATTATGCAAATCCTGAATGGTGAAGTGGTGAGGGAGTGGTAAATATTGGGATTAGGACAGCAGGGAAAATAAAAAACTGTATTAAAACTTCGTTTGCTGTCACTTATACCGATTATACATATTCTATAGTCCAATTCCGCTTATGCTACATTGTACTATGAATCTGTTATATTACCGACACATCGGTACAGGCTGGCATTATACCATAAGTTTCATTGGATTAAATTAGAAATACACCTGGTATTACTTTCCACATGAAATTAGAACCAGACGCTCTTCATTCCATCAGAAGTGAATGGAATTATATTCCTTCCGGCCTTTCTCGGTCAAGTGAGGATAAATAAGGTTCCACAAATAAAGCCTGAAAATCTTTTCTTTGATGGCTTTATCATTTAAGAGCTTAAGAGGAAGCCATGTATTGATAGAATTAAGCAAGGCGTTGGCAAGCAATTCATACGTCATTTTTCGGGGCTCTTTTATAAAAACACCTCTTTCAATATTATCATTAATTCTTTTTTTAAGCTTGGTAAAAATCTTTTTATTGAAAGCCATAATCTTTCCGTTAACTATAGGGTAATTGCGCTTTATCTCCCAGAAATTGGTAAAATAAAAAACATTATTTTCCATGAAATGATACAAGTTGGAGAATTTGGCATCGAAGCTTTTGAGGCTGGGATAAATTTTGCTTATTTCAAGAATCTCAGAAATTTCAACTAAAGTTACGCCATACACATCCCTAACAATTTCTTCTTTATTTGAAAAATGATAGGCAAGGTTACCAACGCTGATCTGCGTTTCATCGGCAATTTGCTGTAACCTTGTGTTGGCAATTCCATTTTGAGAAAAGAGCATTTTTGCATTTATTAGAATACGTTCTTTGGTTGTTGGCATATAAATAAATTTATAAATTAACCGATCTTAAGATCTTTACGAATTAGTAAACTTTTACTAAAGTACTAATTCAATTTTATTTTGCATAAAAAATATTCGGCATACCATTTGGTATAAATTTCCAGTTGCCACGATTATTAATTTTTAAATAATTGGTTAGGCCAAAATAAAAAATTACAATTTCTCATTGACTTTATTCTTCGTATTGAGGCCGTTGCTATCTTTTAGTTGCTATCTATCAGTTAATAAAAATATTGACCGATTGCCAGTCTTTAATGGTTTTAAAACACTTAATATCTTTTGAGAATTTCGAATTAAGTCTTCATCTCTTGAGGAGATTTCTTATGCTTCATTTGGAATAAATCCTGCTCTAAAAATTTGAGGCAGGCTTCAGGGCTTTTGACTGATTGCTACTAAAGAGTAGCATTATTTCATTCTAATTTCCGGGTTTCTTAAAAATATAGATCGGAAGAATTTGTTGGTTTACCATGTGATAATCTCTTGCGGGTTTCGGGAATATTCTTTTGCGGTATGCTGGATGTTTAGCTTTTTACCTAAAAAGCAATTGAACAGATGCCACTAACTCTCCTTCCTTTCGCTTTTTTTTTGACTTCCAAATGAAGTAGGTTATGAAGAATAATAAATAAGAATTAATCCTTGTATTAAACCGCTTTTGCGTAGAGATTATTATCGCTGCTTGTTCTACACTTTCTGAATTTCAGAATGATAAAAACGCTTATATATTCGGAGATTCCTTAAGAAGATCGTGTAAATAATGAAACTGGCACAGATTATGCAAAAGTCGCAGGAAGAAAGTCCTAAATATTGGTCTCACTAAAATCTTGCAGTTGCTGCTAACAGACAGCAAGGAGCAGTTTAAGGGAAAGAAAATGTATTAATTTTGATACTTCAAAAAATTGAACGAGAGAATTTATTACTTTTACAAAAATGCTTTGCCTCATTTCGTGGAACATGTTGCTCACGTAGAGTGATTAAAAAAATTATATAAAATAAATCAACAAAAAACCAATAACCATTAAAAATTAAATTATGAAACAAGTATTCAGATTATTTAAGATCGGCACTTTTATTGTCGGAGGTATGCTCATTTTGAACAGTTGCAATTCAAGTAGTGATCAATCTACATCCGAAACAACAGACTCTACCACTACCACCGCAACTACTCCCAACGCAACAACAGAAGCAACTGCTCCTGCAAAACTCACTGACCCGGAAATAGCTTCAGTAGCCGTTACAGCTGATCAGATTGATATTGATTATGCAGCCATTGCTAAGGAAAAATCAAAAAATAAAGATGTTTTAGCATTCGCTGCAACTATGGCAAAGGATCATGGGGATGTAAACAAACAAGCTGTGGCATTAGCTACCAAATTAGGTGTTACCCCGCAGGACAATCCAATTACACAATCATTACTTTCTCAAGCTGCTACCACTAAAGAAATGCTCAATTCAAAATCGGGTGTTGACTTTGATATAGCTTATGTAAATAATGAAGTAGCTTATCACAAGGCAGCTATTGATGTGGTACAAAACACATTGATACCGGATGCCACCAATCCGGAACTAAAAGCTTTACTCGAATCTGCATTGCCAATCTTTAAAGGACATTTGGAACATGCTGAAAAGATACAGGCAGCACTTTCAAAATAATAGTCAAATAAAAAATATCAGAAACAGTGCGTATAATAAATACGCACTGTTTCTATTAAATGGCTGTCCGGGAATGAAATAAAAACCGGATAAAAAACATTTTTTTAGAGGAGTGGACGACAACGTAATATATTGTGCAGATTACAGAACTTCAAGATTAAAGCCAAAGACTAAAATTTTCGATTTGGATACGGGACAGTTACTAAGTCACTTAGATCAAATAATTAAGAAAGGTGAATCGAAATCCGAAAGATATTTTCTTTGTTGTCATTCAACTTATTTTGTTAGTCGCCTATCTTTTCCGGTTATCAAAAATTGATTTTGCAGTTTCTGTTTGGCTGCAATGGATAGGGTTATTTTTTTCATTTGCCGGAATTGTTATTTCAATTACTTCACTTCTTGCTTTAAACAAAAACCTGTCACCTTTTCCCACCCCTAAACCAGGCGCTGAATTGATTCAGTCGGGCATATACAAATACACACGACATCCTATTTATTCGAGTATATTATTTTTCACCTTCGGTTTCTCGCTTTATTCTGAAAACACTTTGCGGCTTATCATCTTTTTTTTATTGCTTATTTTATTCAGGTTCAAAGCGATTTATGAAGAAAAATTATTAGAGGATAAATATTCAAATTACGATACATACAAAAAAACGACTGGAATGTTTTTGCCAAAGATTAAATTACGGTAATAAAAATTTTCAAATCCGTAATGATTTTCAATTTTATTTTTCCAGATCGCCAAGCAAGCATTCACAAATCCTTTTTCAAAATTTCCCAAACAGTTTCCGCTACTATCTTATGCCCTTCCGCGGTTGGATGAATGCCATCGCGTTGGTTAAGCTTTGGGTCGCCACCAACACCCTCCAGCAAAAAAGGAATTAGTTGAATTTTATTTTCCGATGCCAGCCTTGGGTATATTTTTTTAAATTTCGTGGTGTAATCTGCACCCATGTTTGGTGGTATCTGGATTCCTTCCAGAATAATTTTTACGTCGGGGTATTTAGCTTTCACTTTATCAATAATAGATTGCAGATTCTTTTCGGTCACTGATAATGGAATACCGCGAAGCCCATCATTTCCTCCCAGTTCAAGAACAAAAATATCAACCGGCTGTTTTAATATCCATTCAATGCGGCTGTTGCCATCTGAAGTAGTTTCGCCGCTAACGCCAGCGTTTACTACTTTATAATTGAGTTGCAACGAATCTATTTTATTTTGTAGCAGCGCGGGATAAGCTTCTGACGGATCCACACCATAACCCGCAGTAAGACTATTACCAAAAAATAATATGGATTTCATTTTGGTGGAAGAATCAACAGGAATATTTTTCACTTCTTCTTGTTTTTGTTGAGTGGATTCTTTGGAATTATTATTACAGGAAACGATGGCAAAAAATAAGAACACCAGAAAGCCTGGCAGCATCGGGTATCTCCAAATGTGCCCATTGAGGACATCGTTTTTGGTGCTTCTTATTCTAATTAAATTGTTGGTAATATTTATATAAGAATCCATTTAGATAAAGATTAATATTTTTTTTTAAATACTTTCAATCATAACTTTTCATCTCTTACAAAGATAGCTTGATGTCGTTTTAAATCTTTAAAGGAATTGTTTAATGGATGCATAATTAGAAATGCAATCATGGAATTCCTGAGATAAATTTTGTAATTTGCTTCAATAAACTTTTCACTATGTCATTAACCATAAAAGGAATTTTTGAGAATGGTAAAATTGTCTTAGATGAACTTCCGCCGTCTAATAAAAAGATGCCTGTGAAGATAATTTTCCCAGATATAAAAGATGAACTTCCGCTTAAAAAGAATGAAATAAGATTTGGAAGCCTGAAAGGAAAAGTAAGCGTTCCTAAAGATTTTGATGATGAACTTGATGTGTTAAACGAATATATGCAGCAGTGAAGATTTTATTGGACACACATATTATCATTTGGGTAACAGAAGATAATCCTTCATTGTCAGCCAAACATGCTGCTTTAATTTCTGATACAAAAAATGAAAAATTTGTTAGTGAATTTAGTTTTATCGAGCTGGCAATAAAAATAAACATCGGAAAGCTGCCGGATTTTAAGACGCCTATCGGTAAATTTATTGACCAGGTGCAATCAGATGGATTTAAATTACTTCCTTTCAATAATAAATATTTAGACGAATTTGTAAAATTACCTTTGACGAAAGACCATCGTGATCCATTCGATCGTCTGATAATTTCAACAGCAATTTCTGAAAGCATGAGTATCATTACTGTTGATGATAAATTTAAATTGTATAAAAAGCTGGTTGATATAATCTAAATATAGATACCACATTGCTGCCATCCTCTTTTCAATTATTTTTATTTGGTGTAGGAAGTTTATACTGTGTTTTGTGTTCCCACAAATATTTTATGTTAAATTTAATTGCATCTTATAAAAAACAAAATCAAATGGAAACTATTCTTTCTCTTGAACACGTAACTAAAAATTATAAAAGCGGCGGAAGTGTATTAACTGTTTTGGATAACATTTCTTTTTCTGTAAATGCC
>JBDTKU010000041.1:0-5904 GCA_039935135.1 Ginsengibacter sp.
AATTAAAAGTTCGTTTACTGTTTGATGATATATTTTCCACAAGCATTTCCTATTATTTAAAGATATTTTGAAAGAAGGCATCATTTGTGTGTTCTTAAAAATTTAAAGAAAAAATTAGCTGGTATAGTGCTCAATCCTATCATCAAATAAATAAAAGTAAAATGAAACTAATCACTCAAACTATTAAAAAGGCAGGTTTTATTCTGATGACTTGCTTTGCTATTATTTCCTGCAACAGCAGCAATAACTCTGAAAATAGCCTTAAGCCTTCTGCCGATAGTATTGCATCATCGGATAAGCCGACGCCAATGAAGGAACACGCGGTGGCAGATTTGAAACTCATTTTTCAAGATACGGCACTTAGTGGTTCCGCTCAGTTTGATGCTGAACCGGATGGAAAAGTAAAAATGAAATTAAATCTAACTATTCCATCAAAAGCCAATAAAAGCGTGGCAGTTCACATACACGCTAATGGCGATTGCGGCGACATGGGAAAGGCAGCAGGAGGTCATTGGAATCCGACCAATACAGAGCATGGAAAATGGGGAAGCAGTAATTTTCATTCCGGTGATTTAGGCAATGTAAAATTAGATATGAATGGAAATGGCAACATGGAATTAGAAACAGATCTATGGTCGCTCGGTGGTGATATGAAGACTAATATTTTAAACAAGGCAATTATTGTTCATGGAGGCGAAGACGATTTCGTTTCCCAACCAGCGGGCAATGCGGGAACCAGGATCGGTTGCGGAGTCATAGAATAATCTTATTTAAATTTATTTTAATTACCAGTCTCATTTTTTAATTTTTAAGCTAAAGAAATCTGTCATAGATCTACCTACAGAGCTATTTTATTTTTACTAAAATTATGAGGAAACGATTTTGAGAAAAAACATTTTACTTTAGCATCAAAGTATTTTATTATTTTGAAATTATATTATCCTTAAATGCAGACTGCTTCTAAAAAAGTTATCAACGGATGGGCCATGTATGACTGGGCCAATTCTGTTTACAATTTGGTTATTACCACTACTTTCTTTCCTATTTATTATACAGAAATGACAAGGGTTGCTCCCTTCAACGGCCAGGTTCATTTTTGGGGCAGAACCTATGTAAACACTGCCTTGTACAATTATGCACTGGCTTTTACTTATTTAATTGTGGCAATCACTATGCCCATTCTTTCTTCAATTTCTGACTACAAGGGCAATAAAAAAATGTTTATGCAGGCTTTTTGTACGATAGGTGCGATTGCCTGCAGTTGCCTGTATTTTTTCACTCCGCAATATTTTAATTTTGGAATTATTTGTATGATGCTGGCAGCATTTGGATTTTACAGCAGCCTCGTTTTTTACAACTCTTATTTACCCGAAATAGCCGCAGAAGAAGACAGGGACCGTGTGAGCGCTAAAGGATTTTCCTATGGATATATAGGAAGCGTGATAATGCAATTGATAGGATTTGCTTTGGTTTTATTCTGGGATAAAATTCCTTTTTTACACAGCACGGGAGATGCAGTCAGATGGACCTTTTTATTAGTCGGCATCTGGTGGGTAGGTTTTGCACAAATCACATTTAACCGTTTACCCAAAAGCATTCCTTCAGAAAAATTCGGTCAGAAAAGAAATTTCATTTCAGGAGGTTTCATCGAATTGAAAAAAGTATTTTTTCAAATGATAAAAATGCAGGTTTTAAAAAGATTTCTATTTGCTTTTTTCTTTTATAACATGGGCGTTCAAACGGTAATGCTGGCAGCAACAATTTTTGGAAGCAAAGTATTGCATCTTCCCTCTACTAATCTTATTGTGATCATTGTGATCATTCAACTCGTGGCCATACCAGGCGCCCTTTTCATTGCTAAACTTTCAGGAAAATACGGAAATCTCCAGGTATTAATTGGAGTGGTAGTTTTTTGGGTGGGCATCTGTATCGCTGCTTATTATATGAAAACTGCAACTCATTTTTATATCCTGGGAGTCGCAGTGGGATTGGTTATGGGAGGAATCCAATCTTTAAGCCGGTCAACATATTCTAAACTAATGCCATTTACCAATGACACTGCCTCCTTCTTTAGTTTTTACGACGTTACGGAAAAAATTGCCATTGTGATTGGATTAACGGCCTTTGGATATATTGAAGAAATTACAGGCACCATGCGCGATTCAGTTCTTTCTCTGGTAGTGTTTTTTACAATTGGCTTAATTGGTTTAATTTCGGCACTGCACAGGCAAAAAAAAGACAATCGTCTGGTACAGAAATAGACTCTAAAAATTATGCCTGTTAACATCAAAATAATATCATGAAAATTTATCCCATAAATGCAGGTCATTTTAAATTAGACGGCGGGGCAATGTTTGGAGTGGTTCCAAAAAGCATGTGGCAAAAATTAAATCCTTCTGATGAAAATAATATGTGCAACTGGGCCATGCGTTGTATGTTGATTGAAGATGAAGGTCGGCTGATACTTATTGATAACGGAATGGGTGAAAAACAAAGCGAAAAGTTTTTTGGCTATTATTTTTTGAATGGCGATGAAACTTTAGATAAATCTCTTGCTAAATATGGATTTTCAAAAGATGATATTACTGACGTTTTCCTCACGCATCTTCATTTTGATCATTGTGGGGGCTCAATTGAAAAATCAGGAGACAAATTAAAGCCCGCATTTAAAAACGCAACCTACTGGAGCAATGAAAATCACTGGCAATGGGCTACTCAACCGAATGATAGGGAAAAAGCCAGTTTCTTAAAAGAAAATATTTTGCCCATTCAGGAAAGTGGGAAGCTAAAATTTATTGAACCAATAGAGGGAATTCCATTTACAAAAAACATAAAGCTTCGATTTGTAAATGGCCATACAGAGTCAATGATGCTGCCGGAAATAAATTACAATGGGAAAACGATTATTTACGTGGCTGATCTTTTGCCTTCTGTTGCGCATATTCCCATTCCATTTGTGATGGCTTATGACACTAGGCCCCTGAAGACTTTGGTTGAAAAAAAATCATTTCTTAATGAAGCATTGGAAAAAGATTTCATTCTATTCTTTGAACATGACCGTGAAATTGAATGCTGCAATCTTGAACTAACGGAGAGGGGCATACGCAGTAAAGAGACTTTTAGCCTGGAAAGTATTTTATAAAATAATCGAATGAAAAAAATTGCTTTCATTGCTCTCCTAATCAGTATTATTACGATAATTTATTTTTTTATCAAGGAACAATTTAACAAGATCGTTTTATCACGAAATGAGAACCTGGTGTTGTCCATCACTTACCTTGTCGTAGGCATTTCTCTGCTGACACTTTTCTGGCTGAAAAACAGGGAGAATAAAAAAGAAGATAATTTGAAAAAATAAGCAACTTTACCTTTTGATCAGTGAAGTAAGCGGGTAGCGTAGATTTTTATAACCCATCATATCTACTTTGATAGAACCCACTGATATGGGACTTTCTGCGCGAAGCAACAAATGATTGGCATCATCGCTTACCCATACATTCATTTTTTCTCCCCCTTCAAATATGCTTCCTTTAATAAGCAGCGGTTTGAATTTAATAGCCCTGAATTTTCCATATTTTGTTTTTACATTTTCCTTGCCCTCATACCGAAGATAGAGGTGATAAATCTCATCGTCAAGGAACATATCAAATGGAATTTTATCGCCTGGTTTATAACGATTAAAATCGATGTTTCTTGCATAATAAACAGAACTGATCACATCCTGGATGCAGGAAGTAACTTTAAAAAGCCCATGTGTGCTAACTGCAGTTCCGGCCTTATGATTAAAAGTGACATTGTTATAAATTTTTGATCCGCCTTCATCCACATTCCGGATAAATTTTACGGGAAGCAAAGTGGCAGTATCAATGTAAGATTCATACCGGTCGCGCACTTTATAAAAATTATCAAAAAAGGAATACGTGTTACCTACGCCTACACAATGATAAACAGGAACTCCATTGTACCTCTCCAAATTAGTGGTGAATTTTGCCTCGCCTGCGCCTACATATAAGCCAAGAGTAGTATAATAAACTCTCATGGTAACTTCTTCACCATCTTTAAAGGCAGTATTGCGGATACCGCAAAAAGGATCATCCTGCTGTTGGGAAGAAGTAAAAAGCAAAAGTAAAAGTGAGATTATAGCTTTCAAACCTGTAATTATTTTTCTTTAAAAAATTTTATTCCAAGAATCAATATACTTCCTGCAATGGCAGGAATAAATAAATTGATGATCCAAATACCAAATGTAGTGCCTAAAATACCAACTGTATTCATGCTAAACATACTCAGCAACTCGGTGCTGAACTTTCCCCGAATACCCAGATCTGCAATTGCAAAAGAAGGAACGATTGCTAACACCAAAAAAAGGATACTAATTATCCAGAAACAATCAAACCAAAATATTTCTACATTCAAAACCTGCAGCAGCAATATATATTGTAGGACGAAAACAAGATAGCGAAAGAAGGAAAGAGAAAGCAGCCTTAACAATAATTTAGCAGTAAACTCCTCTAAAACGTTAAAGTATTTTATAAACTTTAATGAGCCTGGAATTTTTTCCAGGAGTTTTATCAGCCATGAAAGGCGAAAGAAAAATAATATAAGAATTCCTGTAACAATAGAAGAAATAAAAAGCAAAACTTCAATCCAATAAAGTGACAATCCCATTATATAATCAGTCTGTAAATCACGGGCAAATAAAATATAGGCCAATCCACCGCAACCGAGAAGCAAAGTGATAATGAGCTGGCTGATGCTTCCTGCGATGGAGAGTGAAATAGCTTTTAATCGGCTTCCTTCTTTTACATACAATATCCTGCCGCCATATTCTCCCATCCTGTTTGGCGTATTTAAAGATAGAGTCAGCCCGCTCAACACGGAGCGGTATGCTCTCAGGAAACCAATTTTCTGCAACGGCCTTAGCAATACCTGCCACTTGCGCGCTTCGATGCCCCAGTTAACAAGGGCGAGGAAGATCACTAACCAAAATTTCCACGCCATCTCACCGAAAGGCGCTTCTTTGATGAGTGACAAAGAATCATGAAGGTGGGGCTGGTGTTTAATTTGCTGATATAAGGAATAAAATAACCATGCGCCCAGAAGCGGTCCGATAAAGTACCTGATAATTATTTTGAATTTTTTATTACGAATCATGAAAGTGTAATACCAAAATTTTGCCTTATTTTACAAACCTCTTACAGAGTGGTAAAAATAAACTTCAATTGAATACAAATTCAAAAATCATTTTAGGTATTGACCCGGGTACTCTGATTATGGGCTTTGGAATTATTAAAATTTCTTCCACAGGAATGACATTGATCATAATGGATGTACTAAAGCTTTCTCCCAAAAAAGATGCCTATGAAAGACTGAAAATCATTCATCAAAAAGTTTGTGATTTACTCGTCGAGTTTTGTCCGCACGAATTTGCCATTGAAGCGCCTTTCTTTGGAAAAAATGTGCAAAGCATGCTGAAACTGGGACGGGCAGAAGGTGTAGCCATCGCGGCAGCCATGCAGGCAGGAATTCCTGTCACCGAATATTCTCCAAGAAAAGTAAAACAATCCATCACCGGAAATGGAAATGCAGATAAGCAACAAGTGCTGAAAATGTTGCAAAGGCTTATTGCATTTAATGAAGATCCCAAATATTTAGATGCCACAGATGCCCTTGCAGTGGCTGTGTGCCATCATTTCCAGGGAAATTCACCAATAAAAAGCAGCGCAAAAAAAGTGAACGGATGGAAAGATTTTTTAGTGCAAAATCCAACCAGGGTAAAATAAAAAAACAGGGAATTTCTTCGTTTACTGGACGGGTTCTATTTTATTTTAATTCAGCTAAAATTTTCTCCTGCGCGATTTTTAAATCTTCTTTTGTTGGTGAAAGCTTTTTTCTGGTAAAATT
>JBDTKU010000042.1:0-22690 GCA_039935135.1 Ginsengibacter sp.
ATCATTACCAAATTTTTTCCCCGTTGGAATATTGAATATTCATACGCTGACCTGAACCATCCGGATTCGTGGGAGGCGCTGATAAAGCCTAATACAAAAATGATCTTTATTGAAACCCCCACCAATCCCGGTTTAGACATTATCGACCTGGAGTGGTTGGGCAAACTGGCTAAAAAACATAAAGTGATTTTAATAGTTGATAATTGCTTTGCCACACCGATTTTGCAAAAACCTGCGAAGTATGGAGCAGATCTTATTTTACACTCTGCCACAAAATGGATCGATGGCCAGGGCCGCGTATTAGGTGGTATTACTGTCGGCAAAAAGGAATTAATAGACCAGTTATTTACTTTTTGTAAAAATACGGGACCATCAATTTCCCCTTTCAATGCGTGGCTGCTCAGCAAAAGCCTGGAAACACTGGATGTAAGAATTCAAAGGCATTGTGACAACGCAGAGGCTTTGGTAGAGGCTTTGGATGGCCATCCTAAACTTAATAACATCAAATATCCGTTTCATCCCTCCCACCCGATGTATGAAGTTGCCAAAAAACAAATGAAGCGTGGTGGCGGATTGATCACTTTCGATATCAAAGGCGGCCTGGAGAGTGGAAAGAAATTTTTAAATGCTTTGAAAATGCTCACTCTCACTTCTAATTTGGGAGATACGCGCAGCATTGCCTCTCACCCGGCTTCAACCACTCATGCTAAATTAACTGATGAAGAAAAATTGGAAGTTGGCATCACTCCGGGACTCATAAGGATTTCTGTGGGCCTGGAAAATATAGAAGACATAAAATCTGATATTTTACAGGCTTTGGAAAAATGCTGATTTACTTTTTTTTCTAAAAAATCAAAATAAAAAACCCGGTTATTTATTGGTTTACTGGTAATACTTTTTTTAAAAATCTTAACAGTAGCTTCTTATACAAAGGGTTGTTAACTAACCCTTCCTGCTATTGTATTCTATACGTCAATTTATAATTCTCCGATTTGACGAAAACCTTATCGTTTCATTCCTGCTATTTGCTCTGAAACGAATGCATATTCAACAAATTTTAAGGTAGCCTTCACACATATCATTTTTGTTGACATCAATCATAAATAAACTTGACAAGCATCATTTCACAAACAGGTAAATATTAATAGTATTGCTTAAATACAATTGATAGCGATGCAAAAAATTTTAGTCCCTACAGATTTTTCTAAAAATGCTTTAAAAGCAGTTGCTTATGCTGCAGAAATAGCAAAAAGATCAGAAGCCAGTATTCATTTGTTGCATGTCATAGAGCCTTCGCTCAATATGACAACTATGCACGTAGATTCTTCTGACAAAAAAGAAGTAGAGAAGAAATCTGCAGAGTTCAATTTATCCTTAAAGTCAATTGCAGAGGTGTATCCGGATGTAGAAGTGATTCCTTTCCTTGAAGGAGGTGCTGTTATAGCCGCCATTTTTAAATATGTGGAGAAAGAAAAAATAGACATGATCGTAATGGGAACAAGCGGTGCAAGTGGCCTAAAAAAATACATTATGGGAAGCGTGACAGCCGGTGTTATTGGCAAAACAAAAATTCCGGTATTAGCCATTCCTATTTCGTATGAATTAGAAAAACCCGATGCGATAATGTTTGCCACCAACCAGTTTGAAAAAAATAATAAAATCCTGGAAAAGATCGCAGGCATTTCTAAACTCTTCTCCGCGCCGGTCCACGTCATTGTATTTAAAGAGAAAGGTGGAAATAAAAATGCTGATTTTATTTATAACGAAGAACAATTAAACAGATACCTGCAATTCCTGAAAGAAACTTTTCCAAAGGTGGAATTTAAAGGAGCCGTATTAGAAGGGACTGATTTTGAAATTACGATAGACGGATACAGTAACATAAACGAAGTGGACATCATCGCTATGGTCACTTATCCCAAATCGTTTTTTGAAAAAGTTTTAATAAAAAGTACTACAAAACAAATGGCTTTTCATTCTACTATTCCGATTTTGGCAATTCCCGGTATCGCTTAAGTTGCCAATAGAATTGAAATTTTATTTGATAACCCCATAAATATTAAGATATGCAAGAGTTAACAAAAAAATTAATAAAGAAAGAATTCAACTACCATGTTGCAGACCACTCCTACAAAAGAAAAAATATAAAAACTAAAAAATTTCTTGCGGTTTTTGATGGGTTTAAATTCTCTCAAAGCACCATGGATTATGCCATTCAGTTAACAAAAGAAACAGATGCATTTCTTGTTGGTATTTTTTTGGACGAATTTATTTACCGCTCGTATAGTGTTTCAAAAGTAATCTCCTCTTATAAAAACGATGAGGAAATTTTAAAACAATTGGATGCGAAAGATCAGCAAAAAAGAGATGAAACTGTAAAGCAATTCGAGCAGGCTTGTGGCCAGGCAGGCATTATGTACTCGTTTCATAGAAATAAAGGAATTGCCATCCAGGAATTAAAACAGGAAAGCATATTCGCCGACTTGATTATCATCAACGATACTGAAACCTTTAACAGGTTTGCAGAAGACCCTCCTACCCGCTTCATTAAAGAATTGCTTACTGATGCGCAGTGCCCAGTGTTGGTAGTGCCTGACCGCTTTAAACCTATAGATAAAGTCACTTTGTTGTATGATGGAGGTCCGTCTTCTGTTTTTGCTATTAAGATGTTTAGTTATCTTTTTGGCAGCATCACTGACTCTTCGGTGGAAGTATTTACCGTAAAAGATAAAATGGAAGGATCTCATGTGCCAAATAATAAACTAATGCGTGAGTTTATTAAAAGGCATTTCCCAAAAGCCAACTTCAAAGTAGAGAAAGGAAATACAGAAGAACAGATACTGGGACATCTACGCTATCATAAAGGAAATGAGTTGGTAGTGGTGGGTGCTTACAGAAGAAGCGAAATATCCAGGTGGTTCAAAACCAGTATGGCAGACATTTTGATGAAAGAACTGGATACCCCATTATTTATCGCACACAATAAGTAAATAAATTAAATGGATCATTTAATTTTTAAAAAATAAACCAATGAAACAAATTTTAATTCCCACAGATTTTTCAAATTGCGCAGGAAACGCTATTGATTTTGCAGTTCAGTCTGCTAAAATTATGCCGATGGAAATTACATTGCTTCATTCCTTCGAACTGAATGACAATATGTACACCGATTATATTGGTGTAAACAGGGAATTTAACCAGACCATGCTAACTGGCGCGAAAGAAAATTTAGCCAATCTTAAAAAAAGTATGGAGGAAAATGATGGAGTGACTGTAGATACTCTTATTTCAAAAGATTCGTTGCAGGAGGCCATTACTGAAGCATTACGCGAAAATGAATTTGAGCTTATTGTGATGGGTACGTTGGGAGCGAGCGGAATTAAAGAAAAATTATGGGGCAGCAGGACATCCTCTACTATTGGGAAATCAGGGATTCCCGTAATCGCAATTCCCAATGAGTATCAATGGAAAAAACCTCAAAAAATATTATTCGCCACCAACCAGTTTGAAAAAGATTCTGCTATTCTTAATATCATATTTGAACTGGCAGGTTTATATATGGCAAGTGTGCAGGTGGCTGTTTTCACCGATGAAGAAGTTGATAAAGCAGGCACATTTCTGGAAAATAAAAGAAAAATATCTGAGTACGAAACTTTTTTGAAAGAAACTTATAATGAAAACACGCTCACTTCAGCACATCTTTATGGAGAAAACTTTAGTGAAACTCTACAGGATTTCATTAAAAAAAATGACATTGATATGCTGGTAATGGTTACCTATCCTCACAAATTTTGGAACAGGATATTTAACCCCAGCAAAACTAAACTCATGAGTTATCATACCCACATTCCTTTACTGGCAATTCCTGCTGCTGCGAATGCGAAAAAATAAATTCAAAGTCTAAAACTCAAATCATGAAAAGATTATTAGTACCAGTTGATTTTTCACCAAATTCAAAAAAAGCATTCAGATATGCACTGGATATCGCTTCAAAATCAGGTGGTACAATAATCCTTTATCATCTTTTCAGGCCACTACGAGCTACAGATATTGGTCCCCCCTTCCATACGCGTGACTATAATAAGCAATTAGAGATGAATTTTTTGAAAAAATTACAAAGGCTTAAAAAGAAAGTGTTGACCGATACAAAAATAAAAAACGTAACGGTTTCAACTCTCGTCGGGCGGTTTCCTGTTGTAAAAAACATTCTTCGATGCGCTGAACAAAATCAAATTGATTTGATTGTAATGGGTACGAAGGGTGCTACAGGTTTGAAGAAAATTACTGTTGGAAGTAACGCTGCAAAAATCACAAAGCAATCAGCGGTACCTGTGCTCCTGATTCCTGAAAAGTATCATTGGAAAAAGCCGGAAAAGATCTTGTTTACAACCACCATTTATAAATCTGACAGCCTTGCGTTTCCTGTTTTATTAAACTTTGCTAATTTATATCAAACCCAGATAACCGTTGTAAACCTGCGTGATCCTCATCAATTGTATGGCTTCAAAGAAAAAGAAGAATTTGAAATGTATGCTTACAGTGTACAAAGAACTTTTGATCATGCAAATATTCAATTCAGACAACTGGATACTTTTTCTGTAGCGAAAACTTTGGAAAATCTTTATGAAGAAATTCCTTATGATATTCTCATCATGTTGAGGACAAAGAAAAGTTTTTTTCAAAAAATCTTCACAGAAAGTTTTACAAAAAGCATGGCGCTTCTTGCGCAAAGACCTCTGATGATCATTCCGGAGGAATAAGATCAAAATAAAAAGGCCCGTTACCAAAAATTCATTTTGTAACGGGCACCACTTCTTTATTAGAGAAATTGCATCAATACCTGGTCACCAAAGCCAATCCATTGAATTTTTCCAATTCGTTGCCATTTATAAAAACAGCATCACCATCAAACTGAATATTTTTTTCTATCATTTCATCAATAACATCATCCACGTTTGCGACAGTCGTATCGCCAGGTAAAATCAATTCAATGTGATTGTTTTCAATTTTTGCAGGTTGAAAATAGCCTTGCTTTACAAATAAAGTTTTGCCTTGCCCATTTTCGATTGCCTGCCATATTTCATTAAAATCAATTAAAACATTCCGTGAATTAACCGCCTTATTCAGTTCTGCCAATCGCTGATTGTTTTTTTCTGTTATCAGTTTTTGCATTACAGGCCATGCGGCTTCTACGACGTGATGGGCCTTATCATCTATCCTGTTTCCAAAAAGATTTCCCACAATTCTTTCCGAATTATCAGCGATCTTTAAAAATTCAGAATAGTTAGATTCATCACCACTAATAATTACCGGCAACGGATTTTCTTTCTGCACCTCATTAAGTTGCTTATCTACCCGGTTAAAAAATTCACGGGTAAGATTTGATTGCCTGCTGCCAATGGCGGCCTCCGCCCTTTGAGCCGGGTTCAAATCTGTATTATTCAATGGAAAACCTTCACTCACTTCATCCACCACTTTATTATTAAAAGCTTCTATCAACCTGGCTTTTTTGCGCCCAAGAATTAAAATATAATAAGAAGTTTCACGGTGCAATGTTCTCACCAAATCTCTCGTCGCAAAAGTTTTATCAACGACTACCCTGTTCTCAACGGTGATGGGTAAACGAACATATTCCGCAACGTCCTCATTGACAAATAGAATAAGACTTTCTTTATTATGCCTGTGGTCAATCTTATCCGCCAGGCTATTGATCCTTGCCATTATATTCCTGACAAAATCCGCAGAATTACTTTCATGTAAGCGCTTTTCAGCTTCCCGTATCAGATTTTTCAACAAAAGCGGATCCTTTTCATTATCCGGAAGGGTACGATGAGTCTGCAATATTATTGTAACGCAACAATCGGATACAATGTTTTTTAATTCTTCTAAAGTTTTATTCATAGTGTAATATTTTGTGTTAAGTTAAGCATTTCAAACCATATAAACTGCCTTCCTGGTGGACCAGAATTCTAATTAACTTTTTTTTGATAATTTAAAATTGTCTTATTATTTTGTTGTTGAAAAGTGCAAGAAAAAACCAGTAAAATGCAAGAAAATTTAAGAAATATAAGTAGAAGAGAAATGCAAATAATTGATAGAAAAATACTTTCAATAATACAGTAAACGAAGTTTTAAAGGTGATTCCTATTTTAGAGCCAGGGCTTCAATCCAAAACCTGGTGAGAAAATTTCAGAATTTAATTTTGGGTGTGATCGAAGTTAAATTACTTTTGAATTTGATTTTACATTTATTAAAGTAATTCACTTTTTCTTTAGAGAAGTAAAAATATTCAGATCCCATTCGCGATAAAAATGTAGTTCCATTTTTCCAGCGGGCGAAATGGTGATTGGTAAAAAAACATATTGAGATTTTGGACTTCCAAAACCATTCCACCTGTCGCCCATGTAGATATAAGCATTCTTATAGCCAGGAATTTTAAAAATATAACATGGCTGAGAGTTGAATGAATTATCACCTGCATCACCAACAAACGGTGATCCTTTTATTTCATAAGGACCCATAATAGACGAGGCTGTGTAATAGTTTCCGGGATTCGGCGCCCATCCTGAACAGCCACTGGTAAGTAAATAAAAAGTTCCCCTATTTTTTAAAATCCCCGGTCCTTCGCAATGAGCTTTAATATCAACATCATTGTCAGTTAGATTAAGATAATCATCCGACAATTCTACCATCCTGATCGTCACATTCACATGATCTGCTGCATAACCCATATAGGCTTTTTCTGTTTCGGGATCCACGTAAAGCCCGATGTCTCTTGACTCATGTCCGTTTGGACGAAGATGATTTTTCAAGATAAAAGGGCCACTTGGTTTATCACTTACAGAAACACCAAGCTCTGCAATGGAATAACGATTGCCATCATAATGAAACCACATTACATATCTCTTATTGATCTTATCGTAAATCACTTTAGGTCGTTCTAAAATTTCTATCTTCCCTTTTTCCATAACCAATCCTTCATTTTTCCAGTTGTACAAATCTTTGGAAGAATAACACGCGACACCTCGCGGCTTTCCGTAATGCTCGCCATACCAAAAAAAGGTTTTCAATGAATCAACATAAATGATATTTCCTCCATGGCAATCAATAGGAAGTCCATCATCTGCAATCCAGTCCTGGCCCGTTTTAAACGAAGTGAAATACGTCGGATGCTGCGCGATGGCGGTAGAAAAAATTGAACCAATACAAAAAAACAGTATGATTAATCCTTTTGAATTCTATTTCTTTCCTTCATTTCTTACATTTTATTTCATAAAAAATTGCAGACCCGTTTATGCCGGATTTCAAAAAATCAGATCATCATATCGCTCTTCATTATCAAAAGTCAAAATTTAAAATTTTTCAATTACGATCTATTCCCTTTGTAAATATAAATACCATCTGCCTGAGCAACCGGAGTGATCGTAAGATCATTGATGCAAACATTCGGCGGAAGTGAAGCACAATAAAAAACAGAATCTGCTACATCATTAGCAGTCAGTGGTGTAAAGCCATCATACACGCCGGACGCTTTATTTTCATCGTCTTTAAAACGCACCAAAGAAAATTCTGTTTCCACAGCACCTGGTTTCACGTTGGTGACTTTAATATGATGACGCAACAAGTCAATGCGCATCGTGTGGCTTATTGCCTGCACCGCGCTTTTGGTGGCGCAATAAGCATTTCCTTTTTCATACATTTCACTACCGGCCACAGAACCAATATTGATCACATGTCCTTCGTTTCTTTTTTTCATAAAAGGAAGTACCGCCCGACAAACATACAAAAGACCGAGTACGTTAGTATTGATCATTGTTTCCCAATCCGCAATTTCCGCTTCATCAAAATAATCCTTACCCAGGGCCAATCCCGCGCTGTTAATCAGCACATCAATTTCTTTCCACCTTTCATCAAAGGCATTTATATTTTTAAAAACTTCCTCCTTGATTTGCACATCGAATGCCGCACATAGAATTTCTGTTTTATATTTTTTCTCCAATTCGTTTTTGAGTTCTTCCAATCTTTCTTTTCTTCTTCCGTTGATGATCAGTTTATCTCCATTTACAGCGAATTTTTCTGCACATGCCCTTCCAATCCCGGAAGTAGCGCCCGTAATAAATATAATCCGGTTCATATTTTATTTTATTGTTTAATTAAATTTTAATTCCTTCGTTTACAGGTAACCGTTAGGTGACTTACTAAAATAAAAATCCGTGCTAAAACTTGCTTTACTGTTTATCATTTGCCAGAGTTTCCTGTTGACTCAAAAAAGGTTCCAACTCTGCGGGAGACGAAATGATGCGCAGGTATTGGTGAATGTCTGAATACAAAAAGCCTGCCTCTTCTGCCTTGTTTAAAAATGCAATAAGGTCATCATAAAAACCAGAAGTGTTCAAAACAAATATCTTTTTATTATGAAGGTGCAACTGGTTCCAGGTAAGCATTTCAAAAAATTCATCCATCGTGCCGAAACCACCCGGAAGCACTAACGCTGCATCACATTTTTCATACAAAAGCCTTTTTCTTACATGCATATCATCCACTTCAATCAATTCAGTGAGGCCGTTGTGCCGGTGTTCAGCCACTGCAAGGAATCGGGGCATAATACCAATTACCTTACCCTCCTTTTCCAAAACCGCATTAGCGATTTCCCCCATAATTCCCTTGTTGCCGCCACCATAAATTAAAGTAATATTCCTTTTTGCGAGAAGGTACCCTACCTGTTTCGCCTGTTCACAAAACAAATTATCGCTGCCATTTTTTGACCCGCAAAAAACAGATAAAGATTTAATTGACATATTTTTAATTATTTTCGGAAAAAATCAAATTTAAAAATAGAAATCCAAAATCATTCTTAATCTTTCTAATTCCCGGTTATGTCTCCATCCGTACTGCTTTCATTTATCATTGGCTATTTTTTAGTATTGATCTTTATTTCTTATCTCACTTCCAGGAAATCAACTGATAATGCCACTTTTTTTATCGCCAACCGTTCGTCAAAATGGTACCTGGTGGCCTTCGGAATGATTGGCACTGCGCTAAGCGGCGTTACTTTTATTTCCGTTCCGGGAGAAGTGGGAAACCTTGCCGGTTCACAGTTTCGCTATTTTCAGTTTGTGTTGGGAAATGCAGCAGGCTATTTTTTGGTAGCTTTTATTTTATTGCCGTTGTATTATCGGATGCACCTGATTTCTATTTATGAAGTAATAGAAAGAACATTAGGAAAAGTAAGCCACAAAACCGCTGCCGCTATATTTTTAGTTTCAAGAGTTATTGGTTCAGCATTCAGGTTATACCTCGTCGCAATTGTTTTACAACGATTTATTTTTGATGAAATGGGCGTGCCTTTCTGGCTCACGATCGTCATTTGTTTACTACTGATCTGGGGTTATACTTTTAGGGGAGGTTTAAAAACGATCATCATTACTGACACCCTGCAAACTGTATTCCTGGTAGCTTCCGTATTTTTGTCCATCTATTTTATATGCAGCAGCCTCGACATGAATATCCGCCAGGCTTTTCATGCTGTAAAAGACAGCCCTTATTCAAAAATATTTTTCACAGATGATTTCATCACCAATAAATTTCATTTCAGCAAACAATTTATAGGAGGCATTTTTGTAACGGTTGGGATGTTTGGGCTCGACCAGGATCTGATGCAAAAAAACTTAAGTTGTAAAAATCTGAAAGATGCTCAAAAAAATATGTTGAGCTTCACTGTTATTTTTGTAATTATCAATTTGTTTTTTTTAAGCGTAGGAGCGTTGCTTTATATTTATGCTAATCGCGAAGGAATCGCTATTCCAATTGATGCCAGCACCGGCTTGCCGAGAACGGATTATTTATTTCCTGAAATTGCATTGAATCATTTCAAAGGTGTGCCGGCAGTCGTATTTATGCTGGGCCTAACGGCCGCAACCTTTGCCACCACTGATTCAGGGCTTACTGCACTAACGACTTCTTTCTGTATTGATTTTTTAAATTTTGATAAAAGAAAAAATATTCCTGAAAAAGAAATGGTTCGAAAACGAACTTACGTACATATCGCATTCTCCATTATTATTTTGCTGGTGGTGCTGTTGTTCAATGCGGTAAATGATGCATCGGTGGTAAGTGCAATTTTTAAAGTAGCTACTTTTACATACGGGCCATTGATCGGGTTATTTGCTTTTTCTTTATTTGCAAAAAAACGCCAGGTGATGGACAAGGCGACACCTTATATCGTAATCATCGCTCCTATTCTTTGTTTCTTTATTGACAAATATTCCACCGTACTTTTTAACGGTTATGTATTTGCAGAAGAGTTGATTATTGTAAATGGCCTTCTTACCTTTATAGGATTATGGATTTTCTCAAAAAGAAAAACAACGGAAGAATTAAATTTATTGTATGCCTGATGCCATAAATGACAAAGTAACTGATTACGCCACTTCTTTTTCTGAACCGACTGATGGGTTGTTGAAAGAGATAGAAGACTTTACTTTGAATCATCATGCACATTCCAACATGCTTAGCGGGCCGCTGCAGGGAAAACTGCTGGAGATGCTGAGCAAAATCATCAGGCCACAACGAATTCTTGAAGTGGGCACTTTCACTGGTTACAGCGCTTTGTGTCTTGTAAAAGGTTTGCAGCCGGGCGGAGAATTGCATACCATGGAATTGAGAAATGAAGACGCAGAGATCGCACAAAATTATTTTACAAAATCTTCACATAATGAACAGATAATTTTACACCGTGGGAATGCGTTAGAGATTATACCTACATTAGATGAAAAGTGGGACCTGGTCTTTATTGATGCTGATAAAATTAATTATATCACTTATTACGAATTAGTTTTGCCAGGGCTAAAAAAAGGTGGCGTTATCCTGGCTGATAATGTATTATTTCATGGGGAAGTGCTCAATGAAAAGATCAGCGGAAAAAATGCAATCGCGATCCATGCTTTTAATGAACATGTGGCAAAAGACGAAAGAGTGCAGCAGGTGATCATCACACTTAGAGATGGATTGATGATGATCATAAAAAAATAGAATTTAAAAATATTCAATAATTGTTTCTTTACTGATGAACAGAATCCTGATCATTATAACTCTTTCTATAGGATGTTTTTGCACAGCATCTGCTCAAAATATGACAGCGCAGGAGTATGTGCAAAAATATAAGAACCTGGCGATTGAAGAAATGCAAAGAACGGGAGTGCCTGCTGCCATCACGCTTGCACAGGGTTTGTTAGAAACTGAAAATGGGAACAGTGATCTTTTGAAAAAATCCAATAACCATTTTGGTATCAAATGCAAAAGCACCTGGACAGCCGAAACGGTTAGTCACGACGATGACGCTCCGGGAGAATGTTTTCGGAAATATAGTTGTGCAGAAGATTCTTATCGCGACCATTCTGATTTTTTAAGAGGAAACGGTCGTTATGCATTTCTATTTAATTATGATCCTTCTGATTACAAAGACTGGGCTTATGGTTTGAGGAAAGCTGGATATGCAACCAACCCACGATACCCCGAAATTTTAATTAAAAATATTGAAACCTATGACCTTGTACAATATACGTTAGAAGGCTTAGATGGAATTCCGAGGTTTGACGCTTCGCAATATGCCAGCGAAAAAGAAAATATGGTATCGCCACCGGTGATAGCTTCTAACGTGGTAAAAAACGATCCTGTTCCAGGCGCTCCTATCAGCCTCACTATTAATGGATCAAAAGCTCTGCTCGCTTCAAGAGGGACTTCCTTGCTGGCAATAGCCACTGAACACAACATCAATCTTGAAAAATTATTAAGCATCAATGATCTTTCCAATGATGGCCTTTTGCAAAAGGATCAATATGTTTTCCTGGAGAAAAAACAGAAAGAAGGAAAACAGGATTTTTGTATCGCACAGCAAAACGAAAACTTGTATGATATTTCTCAAAAGTATGGAGTGATCCTTCAAAATCTTTACGCCTATAATAATTTTACTGCTGATGATTATTTGGTTGAAGGAACAAAAGTATATTTGAAGCCGCCACCAATATTAAATCAATACACAACTACAGTGAACCGGCCACAGGTGAGGCAGGTGAAAAGCGATGATCAATCGGTTTCATCATCCGGTAACACGCACACTGTTCAGCCAAAAGAAAGCCTGTATGGCATTTCAAAGAAATTCGGAGTGACCGTTGATGATATAAAAAAATGGAATAATCTCACCGGTGATCATTTGCAAATCGGGCAGCAGCTCATCATTTCAAAATAAAGTATGGCCAGTTTAAAAGTTCATGACAAAGAGTTCATTCCGTATATCAGTGCCCTTGAAATAGAACAAGAAATCACTCGTGTCGCGGCTGAAATCAATCATGATTATGAAGGTAAAAAGCCTTTGTTCATCGCCATTCTCAATGGCGCTTTTATTTTTGCTGCCGATCTTTTTAAAAAAATTAATGTGGAAGCAGAAATTTGTTTTATAAAATTAGCTTCTTATAAAGGGGTGAAATCTACTGGGAAAGTAATTACTGCCATTGGTCTTGATACTGAAATTTATAACCGTGATGTGGTGATTGTAGAAGATATTGTGGATACAGGAAAAACTTTATCGCAGTTTCTTCCTACGCTGGAACATCAACATCCTGCATCTTTAAAAATAGCAGCGCTTTTACACAAACCTTCTGCTACCATCCACGAAATAAAAATTGATTATTTGGGATTTACTATTCCTGATAAATTTGTTTTGGGGTATGGTTTGGATTATGATGGCCTCGGAAGAAATATAAAAGAGATCTATCAATTGGTTTAATTGGCACGCCAAAAATCGATGCTCTTTTATTGCGAAAAGTTTTATCTTACCGACTTCAATTTTTCATGAGAAAGCTGGTTACCATATTTGCTGCACTCCTTATTGTTCAACATACGGTTGCTCAATATTATATCAGGGGCGAAGTGCGCGATGAACAAGGCAATCCTTTGCAGAACGTAAAGATCTACATGCCCGAAAGTAATTCTCTTTATTCAAGCGGAGTTACAGGAGGCTTTGGCATTCCCACCAGGCAAGCAACTGATTCAATGATGTTCAGCCTTGATGGATATGTTTCACAAAACTTAAGGATTAAAGCAAGTGAGTACCAGCACATAGTTTTAAAAATAATTCAAATTGGCTCACAAGTTAATTCGCAAAAATTAGTTTCAATAACTACCGGATCTTCAGGAAATATTTTTCCCATTTCCTATTATGAAAATGAGAGTTACAGCAATCTGGCGGAAAATGATTTTATTCAAACCAATATTAAAACGCATACTGAATTTTCAATGCGGATTGATAAAGCTTCTTACAGCAATGTGCGAAGGTTTATCAACCAGGGAACACAGGTTCCTGTTGATGCAGTGAGGATAGATGAAATGCTTAATTATTTCAATTTTAATTATGAAGAGCCCAAAGGCGATAACGTTTTTAATGTTGAATCACACGTCTCTGATTGTCCGTGGAACAAAGAGCATCGGTTATTATATTTAAATCTTTCTGCAAAAAAATTAAACCTGGATCATGTTCCTCCTTCCAATCTTGTTTTTCTGATCGATGTTTCCGGAAGTATGGATCTTCCCAACAGGTTGCCTTTGTTAAAACAGGCGTTTCAATTGCTCGTAAAAAATCTTCGTAAGATTGACACAGTATCCATTGTAACCTATGGTGGCACAGTAGGAATCTGGCTCCCTCCTACCAGCGGCGCCCATAAAAAAATGATCACAAAATCTATTGAAGCTTTAACCGCATCAGGCGACACACCCGGCGAAGCGGCCATCAGAGTCGCTTACAAACTGGCCGAAAATACTTTTATCAAAGGGGGCAACAACCGTATTATTTTGGCAACAGATGGAGATTTTAATGTAGGGCAAAATAATGAAGCAGATCTTGAAGATCTTATTGCCAAAGAAAAACAATCGGGAGTTTATCTCACTTGCCTTGGAGTGGGAATGGGAAATTATAAAGATTCAAAAATAGAAGTGCTTTCAAAAAAAGGCAATGGTAATTTTGCATACATAGACGATCTGCGTGAGGCAGAAAAAGTGCTCGTTACTGAATTTACTCAAACGTTATATTCTGTTGCCAGCAATGTTTACATCAACGCAAAATTTGATGCGGCCTACATCAGCAAATACCGGCTGATCGGGTATGATAATAAAAAAAGTATTATCGCTAAAAACATTTCCGATCTGGAAGGTGGTGAAATCGGCTCCGGATCAGGGAATACAGTGATCTTTGAAATTCTTCCCACAAAGTTGGATTCTGTCAGCAGCAAACCGATAAATATTGGCAAATTCCAAATTCATTACCGCTTGCCTAATGATTCGAAAGAAAAGTTAATTGATTATCCTTGTCCTGATAATTATATTTCCCTCGATTCATTAAATAAGGATTTGCAATTTGCAACCGCGGTTGCTATGTTTGGAATGAAACTAAGAGAATCCAAATATTTTCCACCGGAGCTGGATTGGAAAATAATAAAAGATATTGCTGTAGCCGCCCAATCTCCGGACAATTTTCTGGAAACCGAATTCATTGAATCGGTGGACAAGGCCCGAGGACTTTATTCAGTTAAAAAAAGGAAAGGCTTTTGGAGAAAAGACAAAGATTGAAATTTAAATTTCTTTTCATTGAATTTTGGTTGAAATTTTGCATGAGTTATAAGCATTACTTACACTTAAAATTTTTTATTTATGAACGTGATTCCCTTTTTGATCAAAGAATTGGAGCAGGAAGCAACTACTACCACAAAGTTTTTGAAATTAGTAAGCCCGGATAAGTTTGATTACAAGCCGCATCTAAAAAGTATGTCGATGAAGCAACTCTGCACACACATTGCCGAATTGCCCGCCTGGGTTGATATGTCTGTAAATACCGACGGAATTGACTTTGCCACTATGGATTGGACTCCCACTGAAGTCAGTTCTACGGATGACCTCGTGCAACTTTTGGATAAATCTATCCAAAAAGCGTTGAAAGCCTTGCAGGAAGTTAAAGATGAAGACCTTTTAAAAACATGGACCATAAAAAATGGAGATAAGGTCTTACAGGCAATGACAAAATATGAATCGATACGGCACGCTTATAGCCAGATCACTCACCATCGTGCGCAACTTGGTGTTTATCTTCGTTTGCTGGATATTCCTATTCCCGGCAGTTATGGGCCCAGCGCCGATGATCCGGGGATGTAAAAAATTTAATCAGCGTAAAAAGAACAAAGGCTTTACCATTGTAAGATGGTAAAGCCTTTGAATTTTTAAAGAAGATAATCATAGCAATGAGAATAGAAATCTTCTTTATTTATTCGTTTACTGTAAAAAGGAATTACAATTCCTTTAAAAGTTTAGTTCCAAAATTCACATAGTCTGCATTGTTAGCCTCTTTGGCAAGCTCAATTGTTTTCATCGCAGTGGCTTTTGCTCCTGCTTTATCGCCCATCGCTTTTTGAATTCTTGCCTTTTGCAAAAACATAAAGAAAGCTTTTGGACTTTCTTCAGTGGCTTTGTTTATATATTCCAGCGCTTTCTTGTAATCTTTATCATAGTCATAATAAAAATTAGCTGCCTGGTAATAGGGAGGTTTGTCGCCTTGTAAAGCAGATTCTATTTGCGCGCGAACCCTGTCTTTAATGTTAGTAGTTATGGGAATACTCACATCAGTATTGGCCCATCTTAGGTGCAGATTGCAACTTTCATTTTTCAGATCCGAAAACTGCATCGTGAATGTTTCGGTTTTTTCTTTTTGCAAAACAACCGGAGCTTTATAATGAAGCACATCATCGTCGGTCGTAAATCCTTGCGAGCCGGGATAAGCAGTGCCTTTGCTCAACACAATATCCCATTGGTTTTTTTCCGGAATCGTATAGATGACATAAGATCCACTGTCTAATTCTTTTCCACCAACAGTAACCTTATCGCTAAAATGTATCTTAGTTGCAGAGTTGGCGCCCGTTCTCCAGGGTTGGCCTAAAGGAACAAGCTCAGAATTTACTCCAAAAGCCTGGCGGCCTTTGATGCCAGGGCGACTATAGATTAAGGTTATTTGCCCAAGCCCAAAATCCTGGATAATTGTTTCAGTAGGACTTGGAGCGGGCATGTTTACCTGTGCGCTGGCAGGGATATAGATGGCTATTAAAGCAAAAGCAATAAATAATGATTTTTTCATATTGATGTTTTGCACAAACATACCAAATAAGTAATGATAAATGCATGTACCTAACCAGCTTTCACATAAAATAAAGATCTTGGTTATTTGTTCGTTTACTGCTGAATGAGTTCTATAATTTTATGGGGATGGCCTTAATAAAAATCTAACAATTATCTTGCAGAAAAATTTTTATAAATGAAAAAAGTTGGAATACTTGGCGGAGGCCAGTTAGGAAGAATGCTATTGCAGGCTGCAGCCAATTATCCTGTCGAAACTTGTGTACTTGAAAACGATGCCGATTGTCCCGCCGCACATTTGTGCAATCATTTTACAAAAGGCGACATCAGGAATTTTGATGACGTTTATAATTTTGGCAAAAACCTGGATGCTGTCACCATCGAGATAGAATCAGTAAATGTTGAGGCTTTAAAAAAGTTGCAGGCGGAAGGCGTTAAGGTTTATCCAAGTCCGCATGCTTTGGAAATTATAAAGAACAAGATTGAACAAAAAATATTCTACAAAAAAAATGAAATTCCCACCTCGCCGTTTGTAGTTACTGCTAAAAAGGAAGAACTAAAAAGCCTCTTGACTTTTTTGCCTGCTGCGCATAAACTGGCGATGGGAGGCTATGATGGAAGAGGTGTACAACTTATAAAAAATGAGAACGATTTGGAGAAAGCATTTGATGAAGATGCCGTGTTGGAAAAATTAGTTCAGATTAAGAAAGAGCTCTCGCTTATTGTTGCGATGAGCAACGATGGAAAAACCGCGATTTATCCAGCCGTAGAAATGGTTTTTAACCCCGATCTCAATTTACTGGAATATCAACTAAGCCCGGCCAAAATCAGCGAAAAAACTTTATGGAAGGCAGAAGCCATCGCATTAACGGTCGTGAAGAAACTTGAAAGTGCAGGTATCTTTGCAGTAGAACTATTTGTGGACATCGATGACAACGTATTGGTAAACGAAACAGCTCCCCGGGTTCATAACAGTGGGCATCATACAATTGAGGCAGCTTTTTCTTCTCAATTTGATATGCTCTGGAGAATTATCATGGATTATCCTTTAGGTTTCACCAAATCAATCATGGATTCAGCAATGGTAAATCTGATAGGTGCAGAAAATCACAGGGGAAATGCTGTATATGAAAACCTAAAAGAAGTGTTGAAAATTGAAAATGTTTTTGTTCATATTTATGGCAAAAAAGAAACGCGCCCGGGAAGAAAGATGGGGCATGTTACGGTTCTTAGCAATGAGAGACAGGAACTGATTCACGTGGCTAACAAAGTAAAACAACTTTTAAGGGTGATTTCATAAACCGTACCGAAGGATTTTACAAATTTAAACGTCAAATAAATTCAGCAGAAAAATCAGCTTATAAATGAAATTGAAGTACGGTGGCTTTTTATCAGCAATCATTATATTTTCTCTAAGTTCCTGTGGAAATAAGTCCAACAAAATTCAACCTCCCAAAGCAGGAGCCCAAATACCGGCGCCACCTGCGCTGCCGGTGAATGGATACATTATCCATCCTTCTGTTTTGCGCTCAAGCATAGAAGTGGCCGGAACCCTGTTACCTTTTGAAGAAACAGAAATTCACCCTGAAGTTTCAGGTAAAGTAACCTACTTATCAATAAACGAAGGCACTCATGTAAAAAGAGGAACTCTACTCGCAAGGCTTTTTGACGGCGACTTGCAGGCGCAGCTTCAAAAATTAAAAGTGCAATTGCAGGTAGCGCAAAAAACGGAGGAGAGACAGTCAGAACTTTTGAAAATCGGGGGAATCAGCCAGCAGGATTATGATTTGAGCGCATTGGACGTAAGTAGCATCAAAGCAGACATCCAGGTGATGCAGGCTGCTATTGACAAAACCATTATACGTGCTCCTTTCGATGGCAAAGTTGGTTTTAAAAATATCAGCATCGGTGCCTTCATAACTCCATCCACAATTATTACGACTATCCGCCAGGACTCTAAATTAAAATTAGAATTTAGTGTTCCCGAGAAATTCACACCTAAAGTGCAATTAAAAAATGTGATCTATTTTACAACTGAAGCATCGCCTAAAAAATATGAGGCAAAAATTTATGCAACAGAATCGGGCATCACACAGGAAAACAGGAGCCTGAAAGTGCATGCTCTTGTGGAAAATTCGGATAAAAATATTACAGCAGGTTCATTTGCAAAAGTTGCTTTTGACATGGGCGATAATAGTGACGCAATAATGATTCCCACACAGGCTATTATTCCTGAAGCACGGGATAAAAAAGTAATTGTGTTCAACGGTGGCATCGCCGATTTTAAAGTAGTTACGACAGGAACAAGAGATTCAGCAAAAGTGGAAATCCTAAGTGGTCTTTCCATTGGTGACACGGTAATTACTACCGGATTACTTTCCATTAAACCGGGAAGTGAGATTAAACTTTCATCCATAAATTAACAGATTAGACCCGTGAATATTTCCGAAATAAGTTTACGAAGGCCGGTTCTTGCCATTGTTTTGAACGTAACCATTGTTTTGTTTGGCATCATCGGTTTTAAATTTTTGGGGGTAAGGGATTATCCCGCCATTGATCCTCCAAATATTTCTGTAAGCACTTCCTATGCGGGCGCTAACTCAGATATTATTGAATCACAAATAACAGAGCCACTTGAAAAAGCCATTAATGGAATTCCGGGAGTAAAAAATATCAGTTCGTCCAGCAACCAGGGAAGAAGCAGGATCAATGTTGAATTTGAATTGAGCGTTGATCTCGAGACTGCAGCTAATGATGTGCGGGATAAAGTTTCGCAGGCAACAAGAAGCCTTCCCCAGGATATTGATGCTCCTCCTGTGGTTTCCAAAGCAGATGCCAACGCCCAGCCTATTATTGCAGTTACAGTCAGTAGTAATACACGAAACTTATTGGAAGTAACAGAATATGCAGAGAATAATATTGTAGAGCGCCTGCAAACCATTCCCGGAGTAAGTTCTATTTCTGTTTGGGGTGAAAAGAGATTTGCGATGCGCATTTGGTTCCAGCCCGATAAAATGCAGGCGTATGGAATTTCAATGACCGATGTGCAAAAGGCTTTACTTACCCAAAGTGTCGAATTGCCAGCCGGAAAAATTTCCGGGAACACTACAGAATTGTCTGTACGAACTTTTGGCAAATTAAATACAGAAGAACAATTTAATAATCTGATCGTCAAAAATATTGGAGGCGCAAATATTAGATTGAGAGATGTAGCTAATGTGGTTTTAGGCCCCGAAAATGAGGAGTCCGGGTTGAAAGAAAGCGGCGTGCCAATGATCATGCTGGCGATTATACCCCAGCCGGGCGTGAATTACGTAGCAATCGCGAATGAATTTTATAAAAGATTAGATGATGTAAAAAAGGAAGTTCCTACAGATCTGAAAATGGATGTAGCATTTGACCAGACAAGATTTATTAAAAAATCTATTTCTGAAGTTGAAGAAACTTTGTTGATCGCTTTAGGGTTGGTAATCCTTATTATCTATTTATTTTTCCGGGATTGGATTCTCGCATTGCGGCCATTATTTGACATCCCAGTTTCGTTGATTGGTGCGTTTTTTATTATGTATGTTTTTGGGTTTACCATCAATGTACTTACACTCCTTGGCATTGTGCTGGCTACCGGCCTCGTTGTTGACGATGGAATTGTCGTCACGGAAAATATTTTCAAAAAGATTGAAGCCGGAATGGACAAATACAAAGCAGCAAAAGAAGGAGCCAAAGAAATTTATTTTGCTGTTATTTCCACCTCCATCACGTTGGCTATTGTTTTTTTACCCATCGTTTTCCTCCAGGGTTTTGTAGGAAGATTATTCCGCGAATTCGGAATAGTGGTGGCCGGCGCTGTGCTGATCTCCGCTTTTGTATCTCTGACCTTAACCGTGGTTCTCAATGTAAAACTCACTCATAAAAAAATTGGAAAATCGTGGTTTTACGTAAAAACTGAACCTTTCTTTTTAGCGATGGAAAATGGCTATAAAAAAAGTCTTGCCTCTTTTATGAAGATCAAATGGGTGGCACTGGCGTTGGTTGCAATTTGTGTGGGCATCATTTATTTTATTTTCACTACCATTCCTTCCGAACTGGCACCGATGGAAGACCGTAGCCAGTTCAGGCTTAGCGTCACGGCTCCTGAAGGCACTTCTTATGATTATATGAATTCTTATATGGACACACTAAATACTTTTTTAGAAGATTCCATACCTGAAAAGAAAATGATGATCAGCCTTACGGCTCCTGGCTTTGGAGGCGGTGCGGTAAACTCGGGTTTCTTTAATGTGGTGTTGGGAGATCCAAACACGCGTGTCAGATCGCAACAGGATATTGTGAATATGGTAAATCGCAACCTTAAAAAATTTCCGCAGGGAAGAGCTTTTGCCAGCCAGGAGCAAACCATTTCCACCAGCAGGCATGGAGGACAACCCATAGAGTTTGTTATTCAAAATAACGATTTTGACAAAATAAGAAAAATGCTTCCTGAATTTTTAGATGAAGCCAAAAAAAGCCCAGTTCTGCAAGGTGTTGATGCTGATTTAAAATTTAATAAGCCGGAATTAAGGATCAATATTGACAGGCTTCGGGCAAGTGAGTTAGGCGTTAGTGTGGATGATATCAACCAGGCGCTGGAATTGGCCTACAGCGACAGGCGTCTTGGCTATTTTCTAAGATCAGGAAAACAATACCAGGTTTTGGGACAGGTGGAACGCAGCGACAGAGATGATCCAAATGATCTGAGTAAAATAACATTGAAAAATGACAGGGGAGAAAATATTGGTCTCGACAACCTGGTCAACATATCGGAGGCCTCAGCACCTCCTACGATCTATCACTTTAATCGTTACAAATCTGCAACCATTTCTGCAGGCCTTGCACCGGGAAAAACTATAGGAGATGGTATCAAAGAAATGGATCGCATTTCTAAAAAGCTGTTGGACGGTTCATTTACCACCGCGCTCAGCGGTACTTCCAGGGATTATTCTGAAAGTTCAGGAAATACGACTTTTGCTTTTATGTTAGCGCTGATCCTGATCTATCTTGTTTTGGCGGCTCAATTTGAGAGCTTTGTTGATCCCTTTATCATTATGATCACCGTTCCCCTTGCCCTGGCAGGCGCCCTATTATCTTTATGGATATTCGGTCAGACTTTTAATATCTTTTCACAGATCGGCATGATCATGCTGATTGGGTTGGTTACTAAAAACGGAATCCTGATCGTGGAATTTGCCAATCAAAAAAGAGATGCAGGGTTGGAAAAAGTGGATGCAGTAATTGAATCTGCTTATTCGCGCCTGCGACCCATTTTGATGACCAGCCTTGCTATGTCCCTGGGCGCTTTACCTTTGGCACTTTCTATCGGAGACGCTTCTACAAGCCGTATTCCTTTGGGAATCGTAATTGTAGGCGGCATTCTTTTTTCATTGATCCTGACCTTGTATGTGGTACCGGCGATGTACGCTTTTCTTTCACGCAAAACTAAACCCCTGGATGAAGCGCTTTTGTAAAATTTTATACTTTTCTTTTGGCCTGGCAGTATTTGGTATTTCGTCACTACAGGCGCAGGATACTATGATGACTGCACAAGAAGCAATAAAGACCTCCATAGAAAATAATTATGGGGTAATTATTAGCAAAAACGAAATTGAAATAGGTTCAATAAATAACAGTTGGGCCAACACTGACCTCCTTCCCTCAGTTAGAGCTACAGCTACGAGTCAGGTAGGTGTCAACAATCTTCACCAGAAACTTAGCAATGGCACCGTTACCACAAAAAAAGGAAACAGTTCCCAAAGTCTAAATGCCGGACTTGCAGTAAACTGGAGAATTTTCGATGGCTTAAAAATGTTTGCGACGAAAAAAAGATTGGAAGAACTGGAACGAAACGGTGAATATTCTTTCAGGAAAAACCTTAACGAAACAGTCTATAATGTTATAAGCTCTTATTACAATATCGTAACTCTTAATGAGCAAAAAAAAGCCACGCTTGAACAGATTAGTTTATACAATGATCGCTATACACTTTCCCAACGCAGGCTGGAAATAGGCACCGGCGCTAAGTATGAGGTGTTGCAGGCTCAGGTAGATCTGAATGAACAACGGTCCAATTTATTATCTCTTCAAAATTCAATTGCCACTGCCAAAGCATCTTTGTTGAACCTGCTTGGCAAAAAGCCAGACACTTCTTATAATGTAGCCGATACGATCCTTCTTTTGCCGTTGCCTGCTTATTCCGATGTCCAGGAAAAAATTTCGAAAGAAAATCCGGATGTGCTTTTAGCAAACAGTCAACTCTATATTTTACAACAGGAAAAAAAAGAAATCAACGCAGCGCGGCTTCCCTCTGTTGATCTAAATGGATATTATAATTTCGCTAAGAGCAGCAGTGGCGCAGGATTCAACCTCTTCAATCAAACCTACGGCCCTTCAGGATCGGTCGGAATTTCGGTACCGCTTTTCAGTGGTATCGTTATAAAAAAACAATTGCAGATAAGCGATATCCAAATCAAAAATCAACAAATCGCAA
>JBDTKU010000043.1:0-10036 GCA_039935135.1 Ginsengibacter sp.
AGTATTTATCCACACTGAAAAAGAAGGAATGAATGGATACTTTTTTTAAGTCAGACCGGTGATCGTATAGTAAAGCAACAAATAGCCGAGATTTATATTTTGATGAAATCAGAAGGCAATGGATATGCATGTTTCCTTTTTGAGGATAGAACTTTTCATCCATTGCTTTTTTCCAACCGTTTCCAAAAATTGCAAACGGATAAGTAGTAAATGCATCTGTCAAATAATTTGCTCCATTCATAATAAAAGTTACGTTGGACGCTATCATGCAGAATTTTCTTATTATTAATTTGTCGCCTGCAAAGTCAAAATGATATTTTACATTTTTTTCAAAATTCTCAACATTGTCGAAGTCGCCATAATAGGTGTAGTCACTAACAATTATGTTAGGATTTCTTATAACATTATTTAAAAAACAAAGCCTGTCATAATTTTCAAATGGAAATTAAATGTCTTTATCAGGTCCTATCTTAATATTTTGTCTTTAGGTTAGGTTGGCTTTAAAATTTACAAAATTTAGTAACCGTTTCCTGGTTGCCAAAAAATTGACCTGTTTTAGATTTTAGTAAATTTACAAAGTTTCGTATTGGCACATATCGGCTGATTAATTTATACAAGGTTGTGGCCAATTATTTTTTTCATCTCTTCGGCAATGCTTATCGAATTTGAATTTCCAGATTTTTCTAATTCAATGGTGATGTGAGTTCCGGTTAATTTACCATCCGCCTGGTTGATTAAAATTCCAAAACTATTTCCTTTCAGGAAATCTTTAACCTCTTCATTATTTTCGTTTTTATAGTAATTGGGTATGAACATTCAATTTTGTTTTAATTGGATTCAATTTCTTTGTAAATGAAAATATATGAGCTAATAAGTTCAAATATTTTTGGCCTGTTACCCTCTTAAAACATTGCGCTCAACAGATCCTTCTCCGTCATATTGTGAAAGTATTTACCAATGGGATATTGGTCCAGCACTTTCATGATCTCCTTTTCGTCATGCGGTGTATTTTCTAAGGCTTTTTCAATTTCAGAAATATCTTTTTCATTAAAAAAATCTCCATAGATCTTTACATTTTGGATGATTCCTTTTTCTACATCGAGATTCATTTCCAGTGTGCCGCCATCGGTTCTGATTCCTTTTTTAAAATTATAGTCAGGCGATTTTCCATAGTTCCATTCCCACGTAGCGTACTTTTCGTCACGGATCTTTTGGATGGCTGCGAGGTCGGTCTCGCTGAATTCATACGGCACACAATCTTCGTGAGTGGCAATAATATGATCCATTATTTTTTCAGTGAACGCTTCAAGGGTTATAGGAGTTTTCAAATGATCTGAAATGTTGGTAACTCTTTTTGGCACTGACTTTACAGCCTTGTCAGCATATTTTAATGGATTTATTTTTAAGGCACCGCTCACGTTTTTCATTTCTGAAGTAAACAATAAAGTGCCGTGGTGAAGTACCTTATTTTTAAAAACATGTTCCGCATTTCCTGAGAATTTTTTGCCCTCAATCGTCAGGTCATTTCTTCCCTCAAATTTTGCATCCACGCCAAGGCTTTGCAACACTTCCAAAATGGGCAACGTGTATTTTTTAAAATCAACCATTTCAGAATTTGACCCGGTCCTGGTAAAAGAATAATTCAGGTTTCCCATATCGTGATACACCGCCCCGCCGCCTGACAAGCGTCTCACCACTTTGATGCCGTGTTCTTTTACATAATCCACATTGATCTCGGATAAAGTATTTTGGTGTTTTCCTACAATGATGGCATTATCATTTTGCCAGAGCATGAAACAATCTTCCTGGATGTGTTTAAAAATATATTCGTCTGTTGCAATATTGAAGTAAGGATCAACAGACCGGTGGTAGATACAAAGCATTTTGGTTTTGGTCAAATTTAATTCAGAATCAGGTGCTAAAAAAGACTTTATCAGAAAGGAAGATTAACATACTACTTAAATCTTCTATCGTACGGATTTAAGCGATGGTGGAAAATTTTATTTTCGTCTTCCGGAACTGCAGCGTGGCTTTTTGATGAAATAAAATAATTAGAACTGAAGCTGGATTCTGTAGCAGTTTGTTGTTCTTCCCGTTAGTCAGTTTCCGTGTTGCGCTATTTCTTTTGGGAACTTGTCTAAAACAAGATTCAAGTCGATGTTGTGTTCTAAATAAGCTTTAAGTCCTGCAAGAACAATTGTAAAACCGCCTGTCGAGTCTTTAATTATTTCTAATAGTTCGTCTCCAGTCTTATCAAAGCCGTAATGTTTTATGGTCACAAAAGTTGAACCATCACTTAATGTTTTAAAGTTAAAATCAACAGTGGTCGGTAGTTCAGTAGTAAACCATTCAATAGATATTTTTTTGTTTGCCAAAATTTCTTTGGCTACCACCTTTGCAGAGAAATTATACATTTCCCATTCCCAGGTAATAATTTTTCCAACTTCCAATTTGCTACTTCCTTTTGTGAACCAAAAGTGTTTTGTCAATTCCGGGTCGATAAATGCTTGAAAAACTTCTGAGACAGGTTTCCTTATGAGCATTTGTGCCTCTGAATATTTTAAATTGTTGCCTGGCATAAATATTAAATTTTTATTTGTTCGAATTTTTCAGATGCTTTCTTCCGCGACCTGAACCATTGTTCCATTTTATACATTGAGAAACCCCATTGATATATCCTTTGCGAGTGTTCATCCCGTGATAAAAATGATGCAGCCAGTAAACCAATAAATAATGGCGATTCTTATTTGGTCAATTTATTTTGTTGCACTCAATGCTTCAGGCTTTATTTCCCAAACCAATGCGCTGGCGCCAAGAATGGCGGCATCAGATTCTTTTAGTTCGCTAAATAATAATTTGACTTTATCCTGAAAAATAGGAAGCAGATTTTTTTCCATGCTGGCTCTTGTCGGATCTAATAAAAGATTTCCGGCTTTGATTACCCCTCCAAATAAAATGATGGCTTCCGGAGAAGAAAACATTACAAAATTGGCAAGCGCTTCACCCAATATCTTGCCGGTTATCTGGAATACTTCATTTGCAATAACATCGCCCTTTAGCGCCGCTTCACAAACTCTTTTGGAAGTAATTTTGTCGTGTGGAATGTCTCTCAATAAGCTTTTGTCATTTACTCTTTCGTCAAGAATCTCTTTAGCAGTGATGGAAATTCCCGTAGCGGAAGCATAGGTTTCCAAACTACCTTTCATGCCTGTACCCCAGTGAAGACGGCCTTCCGGGCGAATTATAGTGTGACCTAACTCACCGGCGAAACCATCATGCCCATAAATAAGCTGACCATTAGCCACGATGCCGCTTCCAACGCCGGTGCCTAAAGTGATCATTATAAAATCTCTCATTCCGCGCGCAGCGCCATACATCAATTCGCCGATGGCTGCTGCATTCGCATCGTTGGTGAGCGTGCAGGGTTTGACGAATTTATTAGTAATCATTTTTGCGATAGGGATGATGCCTCTCCATTGCAGGTTTGGTGCATAATCAATAGTACCAGTGTAATAATTTCCGTTGGGCGCACCAACTCCTATTCCTTTTATTAAATCAATTCCCCCGATAGATTTTATCGCAGGCTTCATCTTTTTGTATAATTCATCAATAAATAGATTGATATCTTCATGCCCGGTGGAAGAGATTTCCCCGACATTTGAAATGTCACCCCTATGATTTACAATTCCGAATTTGGTGGTGGTGCCACCTATATCAATACCTATCGCATACTCTGCCGCAGTGTCCATAATTTAAATTTTTTATCCCTAATAATAGAACTTCAAAAGTTTGTAATTAAATTTCAGCGTGACGCCTTAAAAAAGATAAAAATACTTTTTCTTTTTTATTAAAATGATTTTTATCATAATGGTGAATAGAATTGGATAAAATTGGTGCATTTTATAAATAGGAAATTCATTCTTCTTTGCTTTCGGAATCTAAAATTACCGGGTCGCCATAAGTTGGTTTAGCCGGATTATACACAGCAACCCCCACCTTAGAATCGGCGCAACCATAATACAGGTACCATTTATTTTTGAAGAAAACCATGCCTTCTATAAAGACAGTTCCGTTGATGTATTGGCCACTTTTTTCAAAAGATTCCATTGGTCGCAAAAAAGGAACATCTAAACGAGCTATGGCTTTCGAAGGGTCTTCCAAAGCAAACAAGACCTGACCCGCACAGTAGGAATCAGGGTTGTATCGCTTGTCGCCATTTTTACCGGGATTATTTTTACCATTGTAAATAAGTAAAATTCCTTTTGGGGTTATCAATGCAGGCGGGCCGCATTCTGTAAGATCGCTGTCAAAAAAACCTTTTCGTGGAGAGATCAGCTCTTTTAGTTTTCCATATTTGTTTTCCACAGGTTGCCAATCTACAAAATTGGAGGAAGTGGCCGCATACACATGATGCTCGCCCCAATATAGCCAATAGGTTCCATTTATTTTTGCGATAACCTGCTTTCCTTCCTTCATCTTCGTAAGTATAGATGCAGACTTTGTTGCCATGTTAAAATACTTCCCGTGATATGCTTTTTCAAATATTGGCCCGTGTTTTTTCCAATGGATTAAATCTATCGATGTAGCTACCCCAAGTCGTGGCAACTTCCGATTCCATTGAGTGTAGAACATTACATACGTTCCGTTTTCTGTCACGGCTACACGCGGGTCTTCACAGCCTCCGGGCCATTCAAAACCTTTTTGTGAATCGTTATCCGGATAAAGGACGGGAGTGCTTCTTCTTTTAAAGGTAATTCCATCATTGCTTTCAGCAAATCCTATTCTGGATGTGTGAAACCCAATTCCCATTCCGGAATTATCTTCGGCCCTGTAAAGCACGATTACTTTTCCATCTTTAATAACGGCGGCGGGATTGAAAGTGTTATCGGATTCCCATTCAATTTTTTTTGTTGTCATCGGATCAAAAAAAGCTGGAATACTATCAGGAGAAATAATTGGATTTATATTTTGTGGACGAACAAAACCACCAAATGCCCAATCGGGCAATATATTATTTTGTGATTGTGCATTTGAAAAAAACGGGAAAAGAAAAAAAGAAATGACCGCAGTCATCAGAATTCTTTTTATTTTTTTTATTGTAATTAAATCATACGAGGTAGCCATATCAGGTTCAATTTTAATTTTATATCAATCTGAAATACAAAAATGGATAAGACAGTAAACAAACAATTATAGTGATTTTGTATTTTGTTTTTCAATAAATTATTAAAAACAAACCTTCCAGGTTTTAGAAACGTGGAAGGTTTATTTGTTATAAGGAAATAGTAAAGCGACAAAAATCTTAGATTCTTATTTTGAGATTAGCCTAATTTCCCGGCACATCAAACCCTCCTTCAGGAGAAGTTGGTTCAATTACATCTTCTATTTCTACCGGGTTTTCGTAATCAATTCCCTGCCTTTTTAAAACTCCTTTTACAAAAATGGCGAAGAAAGTAATATAGGCATAGCAAAGAAGCGGAATCCAGTAGGACTCATGAATTCCAGAACCAGGGACTGCGCTTCTTGATTCAAGGAAATCTGCCAGCTTGCCCTGTATGGGAGGAATAACGCCACCTCCAAGGATCATCATAATTAAAAATGCAGAACCTTGAGTGGTATATTTTCCTAAACCGGCAACTGACAGTGTGAAAATGGCCGGCCACATAATGGAACAAAATAAACCTCCACTTATAAAAGCATAGATCGCAATTTTGCCGGTAGTGGCTAATCCAATAGCCATCGCTATTACGCCAAGCAATCCAAATATCATCAGCATACGTGCGGGCTTGTCTTTGCTGACATAAAAAGCGCCCACCTGGATCAGTACACAAATGATATAATAGTAGAGAATATTTACGGCATAGCCGGAAGCTGCATTAACCAATAAAACTATGGCAAAAGCCACCATGGGAACTACAAACGTGAGCAATTTTTTTGTTGATTCTGTCAATTCGAAAGCAGAAATGGAACCTACCCAACGGCCAATCATTAAACTGCCCCAATACATGGAAATATAAAGAGCAGCCTGTGAAGAAGGAATGCTTCCGAACTCAGGCTTGCTCAACAGGTCACTCAAATTACTTACAATAGTCACTTCTGTGCCCACATACAAAAACAAGGCAAGCATTCCCAAAATCAATTGTGGATATTGCATCGCGCCCCAACCCTGTGGTTTTTTTTGTGCGCTTACGTAAGAAATTAATAAGCTAAGTATAACCACAGCCAGTGCTCCAAATAACCATTTCACCCGGTAGGTTTCCATGGCTATTTTATCTGAATCAGAAGCATTGGTAAGATCAACTTTATAACTGCTGAAAACCGGTACGAACATAATAATTAAAAGGCCGGTCATGATCAGCAATGAATACAAAGCTTTGTTGGCTTTTTCTGTTTTTTCAGTTGAAATACCATGAGGCACTTTTTTTGAGAATTGAAATAAAAGAGCTGCGGCTATAAAAAGTACGCCCACACAACTATATAAAATAATTACTTTACTAAGGCTTAAACCTGCGATCTGTTGATCGGTGATAGCTGCAGTAGTTCCGAACAAAGCAAAGGCAACTACTAGCGGGCCGATCATGGTTCCAAAAGAATTGACACCTCCTCCCAGGTTTACACGGCTGTTTCCTGTAGAAGGATCGCCCAGCTCAATAGCAAAAGGTTGTGCAGCGGTTTGTTGCAATGAAAATCCAAGTGCCACGATAAATAAACCGGCAAGCATTCCAACAAAAGTATTTGCATTTACCGCGATGATCATTGCTACGGCGCCGATTGCAGAAAATAATAATCCATACACAATACTTTTTTTATAACCCCACTTGGCAACAAGGTCTTTTCCCCCAAATGAGCCATAGGCAAAGAGTGCAAGGGCACCGATATAATAAGCGAGATAAAAAGCAAAGTCGATCAATTGGCTTTGAAACTGATCAAGATTAAAATAATGTTTGCAAAAAGGAATAAAAACGCTGTTGCCGGCAGCAATAAATCCCCAGAAAAAAAACACAACTACCAGGGTGCTCAAAGCGCCGTAGTTTGTAGGTTGAAGTTTTCCGCCGGAGGCTTTTACAGGCTTGGATAAATTCATTGAAGGAGTGGCCATCAGGAGTGTAGTTTATTTTAAATTAGGAATGAAAATATAGAATTTTTTCAAAGTAAGTATTTTTATTATAATTTTTTAATAAGAAAAATCATGCTTAATTTGAAGCGCAAATTATTTTTTATGGAAATTATTCACGTGAGTGCAGAATGCTATCCTGTTGCAAAAGCCGGAGGGCTTGGAGATGTGGTGGGTGCGTTACCAAAATACCAGAACAAATTGGGGCACATTGCCAAAGTGGTGATGCCAATGTATCGGACTAAATTCTTGTACGAACATTCTTTTGAAGTGGTTCACAAAGGTGCTTTTGGGATGGCTCATTATTATTTTGAATATACCGTTATAAGAGAAAGCACTAATGTGCTGGGATTTGATCTCTACCTTGTAGATATAAACGGATTGCTTGACCGTGAAAAGGTTTATGGATATGACGATGATATAGAAAGGTTTGTCGCATTCCAGATAGCAGTGGTGGATTGGATTAGCAAATGGAAGCACCATCCGGACATAGTGCATGTTCATGATCACCAGGCAGCGCTGATTCCGTTTATGATGCAATATTGCTACGCTTACCGGCATTTATCATGGATCAAAACAATTCTCACCATTCACAATGCACAATACCAGGGATGGATAGGTTGGGATAAATCCAACTATATTCCCCACTATGATAATTGGAAAAGCGGAATGCTTGAATGGCAAAAAAACATTAACTCGCTGGCTTCTGGAATAAAATGCGCAGCCAAAGTAAATACGGTGAGCCCCGGCTATCTGGGCGAATTGACGTCGTCTGCAAATGGCCTGGAAAATTTATTCGAATATGAAAGAGGTAAATGTTTTGGCATACTTAATGGAATCGATTTCGATGTTTGGAACCCGGAAACAGATACTTATTTAGAAAATAAATATGGGCTGGATAATTATAAAGAACAGAAAAAAGCCAATAAAAAAATATTATGCGATCGTTTTAATCTTGATGAATCAAAACCATTAATTGTATTCATTGGAAGACTGGTGGAAGAAAAAGCCGCTGATCTTTTGCCCCAGGTGATAGGCGATTCTATTTACTACATGGAAGGAAGAATGAATTTCCTTGTGCTGGGTAGTGGAGACAAGGATGTAGAATTCCGGCTGTCTCATTTGCACACGAACTTCTTTGGCTATTATAATTCGCATATTGGGTACAACGAAACATTGAGCCACCTGATGTATGCAGGCGCTGACTTTTTACTAATGCCAAGTCGGGTGGAACCTTGCGGTCTTAATCAAATGTATGCGCTGCGATATGGAACTATACCCATAGTGAGGCGCACAGGCGGTTTGCAGGATACTGTGAAAGATTTTGGAGAAGAAGGTGGCTTTGGTATTTGTTTTGACACAGCCTCTGTCGGCGATATTACCAATTCGGTTCACCGATCATTAGAGCTATATTCAAATAAAGAAAAGATGGACCAAATAATTAAGCATATTATGCAGATTGACCACAGTTGGGAAAGTAGCGCAGGTATTTATATTAATTTATATAATTCTTAAAGTTTAAATAGCTTAAAAAGTTTTGTGTTTTAGCAAATATTTACTTATCATAAAAAAGGGTTTTAATTTTTAATTTATAAATAGAAAAAAAATGCAGAAAAATATGTGGATCAGTAAGTCACTCATTGCAGTAATACTTGGCGGCGGCGCTGGCAGCCGGTTATATCCCCTTACACGTAGCAGAAGCAAGCCTGCAGTGCCCATCGCGGGTAAATACCGTTTGGTGGATATACCCATTTCCAATTGTATCAATTCCAATATCAACCGAATCTTCGTGCTGACGCAGTACAATTCTGCTTCTTTAAATAAACACATTAAAAACACCTACCAGTTTAGCAATTTTAGCAGTGGTTTTGTGGATATTCTTGCCGCTGAACAAACACCTGAAAGTTCTGAATGGTTCCAGGGTACTGCTGATGCGGTAAGACAATCCTTAAAATATTTAGTTACCAAAGAATGCGATCATGTCTTGATATTGTCCGGCGATCAGTTGTATCAAATGGATTTTGGTACCATGTTCCGCAATCATGCAAAAGAAGATGCTGACATTACGATTGCTACAATTCCAGTTACTGAAAAGGAAGCTACAGAATTTGGTATTTTAAAATCAAATGAAGAGAGCAAGATCACTTCTTTTATAGAAAAGCCTGCATTGGATCTGTTGCCTGACTGGGTAAGCGAAACAAGCGAAGAAATGCAGGGCCAGGGTAAACATTACCTTGCCTCCATGGGAATTTATCTTTTCAAAAGAGAAGTCCTTATTGATCTTTTGGAAAATAAGAAAAAAAATGCGACCGACTTTGGGAAAGAAATCATTCCATTTGCTATCCAGGAGGATTATAATGTTTGCAGTTATCAATATAGTGGATACTGGACAGACATTGGAAACATCGGGTCATTCTTTGAAGCCAACCTGGCCTTAACTGACGAACTTCCGCCATTTAATTTATTTCATAATGAACAAAAGGTTTATACAAGGCCAAGAATGTTGCCTCCCGCAAAATTCAGCGGCACTTCAATGATTAACACTATTGTTTCTGATGGTTGTATTATTCATGCTGACCAACTTGAACATTCTGTAGTGGGTATCAGAACAAGGATTGGCTACGGAACAAAAATTCATAGCACTTACCTGATGGGTAGTGATTATTATGAAACCATAGAAGATATGGGTTTCGACGCAGAGAAAGGCGTTCCTAAACTGGGCGTTGGTGATAATTGTTATATTAGCCATGCGATTATTGATAAAAATGCACGAATAGGAAATAATGTAAGAATCAACGGAGGTTCACATCTTCAAAATATTGACCATGAATTATATACGGTAAAGGATGGCATAGTAGTGATAAAAAAAGATGCAATACTTCCCGATGGATTTGTGATTGAATAATTTTTCAGTAAATTTTT
>JBDTKU010000044.1:0-3244 GCA_039935135.1 Ginsengibacter sp.
AAGTTGATGGTTTCTTACAAAAAATATACTCCCTTGAATGAATTGATCAAATGGGTAAAGTTGGCGGGGAAAAGTTGATGTGCAGTGGAAGTTAGTACTCAAAAATAATCATGAAAAGTTTTGCAGAGAAGATTATTTCTTTCAATAAAAATGTCGCTTATAAAGGGAGCCTGCCTGATAAAGTAAGCATCATGAATCCCTTTATAGGGAATAAAGAAGTATTGCGTATATCCTCTGAATTTTACACAAAATTTTATAATGATCATAATAAACGTCACATCATTTTTGGAATCAACCCTGGCCGGTTTGGTGCAGGCATCACCGGCGTTCCTTTTACGGATACAAAGAGATTATTAAGCGAATGTAGAATTGAATTTCCGGGAAAAGCTACTCATGAGCCTTCAGCTACATTCGTGTACGAAGTGATCAATAAATATGGTGGGGTAAAAAAATTTTATAGCGATTTTTATATCCAATCGCTTTGCCCGCTTGGATTTACAATTACTAATCCACAGGGTAAAGAGATTAATTATAATTATTACGACAGCAAAGAGTTAACCGCCTGCGTTTATGATTTTATCATCGCGAATATTAAAAAGCAAATCAGTTTTGGCATCAGCACTGATGTATGCTTCTTATTTGGAACAGGAAAAAATGCAAAATTTTTCAGTAAGATAAATGAGGAATTTCATTTTTTTAAAAAAGTAATTCCGTTGGAACACCCCCGCTTCATTATGCAATACAAATCAAAATCAAAATCAGTTTACCTGGAAAAATACCTGGATGCGTTAAGCGAAGTCAACGATTTGTAGTAAGCCAACAAAAAATCAATATTTCTGTTAAATAAAAAATCAACTGATAAGCATCATAAAAATGGCTAATTAAGATCAATTTTTAGCTGCACAGATTGATATAATTTTCCATTTAATATTCAAAACATTACAGAATGAAAAACTTCCTCGTTCCAATTGATTTTTCTGAGGCTTCTCACAATGCTGCAAAATACGCTGTATCGCTTGGTGAAGTTTTAAAGGCTAAAATTATTTTTATAAATGTAGTTCCGGTGGGCTTATTAATACAGGATGAATCTATCCAGGCCAGGATTGCCGCGCAGCAGCAATTGGTTGAAACAAACAAAGAGTTGATTTCAAAAGTGATTAAAGAGCTTTCAAAAAATTATTTGGTTTCAACAGAAGGCTATGTAGCAGAAGGTTCTCCTTCAGATATGATCTTAGAAATGGCTGAGGAAAACAAAGCAGACCTTATCATTATGGGAATGAAAGGCAAGGGAAAAAGTAATTTCTTCTTTGGAAGCACCACTACGTCTGTTATTAAAAACTCTCCATTTTCCGTTTTGGTAATTCCTGAAACAGCTTCGTACGAATCTATAGATACTATTTGTTTTGCTACTGATTTAAATAGCCAGGAAGAAACAAAAGACATTCCCCAGCTAATCGAAATTGCTAAAAAATATAATTCCTTAATCCAGGTACTCAATGTGAAAAAGCCTGAAAGTCAGATCAGTGACCCTGAATTCATCAATAAAATGAAAACACATTTTACTTTCGAGGGGATGAAATACAATTTTAACGTGGTTGAAGATGCTAAGGTAATTAATGGAATCAATAAATTCCTGGATGAAAATCCCGCTGAGATTTTGGCAATGGTATCCCGCAAACATACATTCCTTGAAAGGTTGTTTGGAACTATACATACCAAACAAATGAGCCAGGAGACTAAGATTCCCTTAATGGTATTGAAGGGTTGAGCAGGAAAGATTTTCCTCTTAGATCTTTTTCATTTCAATCTGTCAATATGATGAGACTCATATTTTTTTCTGACGACAGTTATTTTCCTGCGTGACCAATCCAACGAATTTTGCATTGATTTTAAAACCTCAAATCACATGCAGAAACAATTAAAGTATCCTATACTTATTATCAATGTAGTCTTCCTCCTGGTTTTTATTTTTTTTGCTCCTTCACTTTTTGCACAAAATGATAGCAGTGAGTTAAAGTTAAATATCCAGTTACGGCCAAGGGCCGAATTCAGGAACGGTTTATTTACGCCCATATTGGAATCACAAAAGCCAGCGTCGTTTATTTCGCAACGAAGCCGTTTAGGAGTAACTTATTCGAAAAACCAAAAATTACAATTAGGGCTGAGTACGCAGGTAGTTACTACATGGGGAAATGATCCGCAAGTGCAAAATACCGCCAATGATATTTCCCTGTATGAAGCGTGGGCACGAATTAATTTCAATCCTTCATGGAGCCTGAAAGTGGGACGACAGGTGCTTTCTTATGATGACGAAAGAATATTGGGCAAACTGGATTGGAACAATGCCGGACGCAAGCATGACGCGGCTTTGCTAAAATTTGAAAAGGAAAAGTTCAGGGCAGATGCGGCTTTTGCTTTCAATCAAAACTCAGAACGAAGCACGGGCACTTTTTACAATAGTTCTAATAGCCAGCCTTATAAATCTATGCAATTGTTATGGATGAAATATTCTTTTTCAAAAACATTGTCTGCTTCTGCGCTGGCCATGAATCTTAATTTTCAAAACCCTGCCGATTCCGGCATTTCTAATTTGCAAACAATGGGTGCCAATCTTTTTTATGCAAAAAATAAACTGCATGTAAACGGAACTTTTTATTACCAGTCAGGAAATATGCCACTAAAAAATTCTTCTTCTATTAAGACCGGCGCCTGGATGGCATCAGCCAAAATTTTATTTAATGTTAATAATAATGCTGCTCTTGGCATAGGCAGCGATTTCCTGAGCGGGCGCGATATGAATGCCACTTCATCAAAAATTACTTATTTCAATCCGCTATATGGGACGGGGCATAAATTTTATGGAGCCATGGATTATTTTTACGTGGCCAGTCCACATCACAATGTTGGGCTTTGGGATAGCTATTTAAATCTTGACCTAAATGCTTCTGAAAAACTTAGCTTCCAAATTGCGCTTCATCATTTTACATCTACAGCCGCAGTAATTAATTATTCTGGCAACAAAGCCGCGCCAACATTGGGAAATGAGGCAGATATTTCTTTTGGCTACAACATCATGAAAGAGGTAAAATTGAGTGGAGGGTATTCCCAGATGTTCACCGATCCTTCTATGAGATATGTGAAAAATATTTTGCCAAGCCAGGAAATGAAATCATTGCAAAACTGGGTTTGGCTTTCTCTTAATATCAATCCGGAAATTTTACTTTATAAGTCGAAATAGATTTCA
>JBDTKU010000045.1:0-6822 GCA_039935135.1 Ginsengibacter sp.
TATTCACTCCTCCGCTTTCTGAAGGATGCGTAGCCGGCGTGGTGCGAAGGTGGATGTTAGAAAACCTTTTGCTGGAAAACTTTAGAATTGAAGAAAAAGAATTATCAATTGAAGATCTTTTATCAGCAGACGAACTTTTTCTTACCAATTCTATTCACCCCGTAAGGTGGGTTAAGCAATTCAGAAATAAAATATACGCTCATCAAATTGCAAAAACAATTTTTGACCGCTATGTTGAAAAGCTATAATGATTCTTTACAGAAAAATATTTTCCTTATCCTGTCTTTCAATTGAATGATTTTGATCGTAAACATCCATAAATTTTTCAATCGCATTTTTTCCATCGCTGCCCAAATCGATGGAATAATTATTTACGTATAGGTCAATGTGTTTTTTCATTACTTCTTCTTCCATTTCCTGCGAATACTTTTTGATATATTCTGAAATAAAAGGATAATTGCTGAGAGAATATTCTATACTTTTTCTTATCAGCGAATCCACTTGTATCAAAATGTTTTCATCGATTGATTTTTTGCCAACGATTCCGCCCAATGGAATGGGCAGTGAAGTTTTTTCTTCCCAGTAATTTCCGAGATCGACAATTTTATGCAAGCCTTTGTTCATGTACGTAAATCGGTTCTCATGAATGATGACGCCTAAAATTTCATCAGAATGAAGCACGGCATTTTCTATCTCATCGTATCTTTTAAAGACTTTCTTTTTTGCATTTGGAAATGCAAGCGAAAACAAAAGATGTGCTGTGGTATTTTCTCCTGGGATAGCAATTGTATAATTTTCTACCTCTTTAAAATCTACGGATTTTTTTGAAATAAGAAGTGGCCCAACGCCTTTGCCTAAAGCACTTCCGCTGTTGAGTACTTTATAATTTTTAGAAACGTGTGGCAACACGCCATAACTTATTTTGGTAAAATCCAGCGCTTCATTTTTGGCCAGTTCGTTCAGTGTTTCCACGTCTTCCAACCGCACCCTAAAGTTGAAATCGCCGGTATCTATTTTTTTATTAACGAGCCCGTCAAAAATAAAAGTATCATTAGGACAGGGTGAAAATCCAAGAGTAAAGTTCATAGAGTAGTTTTATAAATTGTCAAATATTTTTAATAATTGGTTGTTCAGGTTTTCAATGGAAGTTTTCAATTCCCATTTTGATTTGTCTCTTTCACCCACCCTGTTGGAGATGCTACGCAATTGTAAAAAATTTATTTTTTGCTGAAGACAAACGTAATGAAAAGCAGCGCCTTCCATGCTTTCAATTTGAGCTGCGAATTTTTTCTGCATCATTTTATTGTGAAAATCATCATCGCTAATTTTATTTACGGTGACTGCCCTCGCTTTGGGTAAAGAAATGGTTTCTATAATTTTAGAAGAGTTAATAAGTTTACCATCAGAAAAAGGAAAATCATTATTCTTCAGGAACCCCATATCAAAAAGTGTATTCAGTTGACCCTTTTCTTCAATTCCAATATCAGCGAAACAATCCTCTTTTACCGCAACAACTTCTGCTAAATTGAAGGTTTCTGCAAATGTCCCTGCTATCCCGGCCTGGATAACCAAATCATAATTTTTTGCCAGTAATTTTTTTGTGAGATGAAAAATAGTGGCTGGAATTCCTACACCGGTTACCAGTATATCGGCTTTCTTTTTTTCTTGTATAAATGGTTCAATTTCAAAATCAGTTGCCGCTACAATTAATACATTCATATTGCGAATTTCGTATTTCCAATTATATTATGAATTCATCGGGTTACCTTTGGAAAAATTTTTTGTTATTCTATGATGTTTTTAACGAGAGTAGAACATTTTAATGCGGCGCATAAATTATATAACGAAGCCTGGAGCAAGGAGAAGAATGAAGAAGAGTTTGGCAAATGCGCTAATGAAAACTGGCACGGGCATAATTATGAATTGCATGTAACCGTAAAGGGCGAAGTGTCTGCTGACACGGGTTTTGTGATCAATGCCCAAACGTTGGGCAGGCTAATGAAGAAGTATATAATAGAAGAATTGGATCATAAAAATCTGAACCTGGATGTGGAGATGATGAAGGGAAAACTTTGTTCTGCCGAAAATCTCGCTATTGCCATCTGGCAGCAATTAATAATTCATTTGCCCAAAAGTGTGAGCATGCATTCGGTGAAACTTTTTGAAACACCCCGGATATTTGTGGAATACTTCGGCAATTAACCCAAAATTTTATTTATAATTTGAGATGAACAATAAAGTATCCGTTTTTAGAAAAGAACATTTTTGTGCGGCGCATAGGCTAAATAACCCTTCATGGAGTGAAGAGAAAAATTTTTCGGTTTTTGGTAAATGCAACAATCCTAATTATCATGGGCACAATTACGAACTGGTGGTAAAGGTTACGGGCGAACCCGCTGCTGATACAGGTTTCGTAGTTGATCTGAAATATTTAAGTGATCTTATAAAAGAGATGGTGATCGAAAAACTCGACCATAAAAATCTTAATTTGGATGTGCATGAATTTTCAGAGGTAAATCCAACTGCTGAAAATATTGCCATCCTGATTTATAATATTCTTCGCGCTAAAATTGATAAAAAACTCGACATGCGGGTTCGCCTGTATGAAACGGAAAAAAATTTTGTGGAATATCCCGCATCATGATTTGGTATTTTCTAACTTAAAATAATTTGATTGATTTATGGCTTATAAAAAAATTGAACATTACGATGAAGAGGTGACGAAAGAATTGATGAAAAATTATCGGGAGACGATAAGACTTATTGGCGAAGACCCCGACAGGGAAGGATTATTAAAAACTCCTGAGCGGATTGCAAAAGCTATGCAGTATTGCACACAGGGCTACAGCCAGGATGCAAGTGCTATTTTAAATTCAGCAAAATTTCACGAGGACATCAGTGAAATGATTGTGGTTAAAAATATTGAATTGTATAGCATGTGTGAACACCACCTTCTTCCTTTTTTTGGGAAGGCGCACATCGCGTACATTCCTAATGGCTGGATAACAGGACTGAGCAAAATTGCACGCGTAGTTGATGTTTTCTCAAAAAGATTGCAGGTGCAGGAAAGGTTAACAACACAAATTCTTGATGCGATAAAGGAAACATTAGATCCTTTGGGAGTGGCTGTAGTGATTGAGGCAGAGCATTTATGCATGATGATGCGCGGCGTGCAAAAGCAAAATTCTGTCACCACCACTTCTGCATTTTTTGGCGAGTTTGAAAAGCAAACTACCCGCCATGAATTTATCAGTTTGATAAAAGCTGATTTAGTAAAACGAAGATAATTACCTAAATAATAATTTATGGCACATGCGTTTATTTTTCCCGGCCAGGGATCGCAATTCATTGGAATGGGAAAAAGTTTGTATGATGAAAACGAACAGGCAAAATTACTTTTTGATGAAGCCAATGAAGTTCTTGGCTTTTCAATTTCAGATGTTATGTTTTTTGGAACTACCGAAGAGTTAAAGCAGACTAACGTAACTCAACCAGCGGTTTTTTTGCATTCAGTGATTGCCTTTAAAACATTGATAAACTCAAGGCCGGACATGGTGGCAGGCCATTCCCTCGGTGAGTTTTCTGCGCTGGTGGCCAATGGTTGTTTGAATTTTACAGATGCGTTGAATTTAGTTTCTGTCAGAGCGAAAGCCATGCAAAAAGCCTGTGAAATTAATCCATCCACCATGGCTGCCATCCTCGCGCTGGATGATAAAAAAGTAGAAGAAATTTGCGCTTCGATAACGAATGAAATTGTAGTTCCCGCTAATTATAATTGCACCGGCCAAATTGTAATTTCCGGTTCGATGAAAGGAATTGAAGAAGCCTGTATTTTAATGAAAGAGGCTGGTGCAAAACGCGCATTGGTTCTTCCGGTGGGAGGCGCTTTTCATTCGCCCTTGATGCAACCGGCGAAAGAAGAATTATCAGAGGCCATTGAAAAAACAAAATTTAATATTCCTTTTTGCCCGGTTTACCAAAATGTAGTTGCCAAAGCCGTAACCGATCCTTCGGAAATAAAATCCAATTTAATTGCGCAACTCACCGGACCGGTAAAATGGACACAAACGATTGAACAAATGGTTAGCGATGGCGCGACCACATTTACAGAATGCGGTCCGGGCAAGGTTTTGCAAGGATTAGTTTCAAAAATAAACCGGGAAGTAACAACTGTTGGAATTGGATAATTAGTTTATTATTTGCTGTTATTTTTCAAAATAAAAATCTGGTTTATTTGTTCGTTTACTGTCGCTTTATTATCCTTCTCAATTTTTAAAATAGAATTATCTTCATTTGATAAATCAAAAATATATCATGAAGTATATTTTTTTTCTTTTGCTAATGACAACGAATAAAATATCTTTTTCTCAAATAAAATATCCTGAAACCAAAAAAGTTGACCAGGAAGACAATTATTTTGGAATCATCGTGAAAGATCCTTACCGATGGCTGGAAGATGACAACAGCGCCGAAACCAAAGCGTGGGTAAAAGCGGAGAATAAAATCACTGAAGATTATTTATCCAAAATTCCTTTTCGTGAAAAAGTAAAAGCAAAGCTGAAGGAAATGTGGAATTACGCCAAATATGGCGCGCCATTTAAGGAAGGTGATTATTATTATTTTTATAAAAACGACGGGCTGCAAAACCAGTCTGTCCTGTACCGTCAAAAGGGATTAGAAGCTCCTTCAGAAATTTTTATTGACCCTAATAAAATGAGCAAAGACGGAACAGCTTCAATAAGTTCGCCCTCTTTCAGCAGGAATAATAAATATGCTGTTTATTTGGAAGCGCAGGCGGGTAGTGATTGGGAAATCGCCCATGTGATGAATGTAAAAGATAAGAGTTTGTTGAAGGATGAATTGGATTTTATAAAGTTCAGCGGCACTTCCTGGAAAGGCGATGACGGGTTTTATTACAGCCGTTATCCAAATACGGATGATAAAGAAAAACTGACCCAACAAAATCAACATCATAAAGTTTTTTATCACAAAATCGGTACAACCCAAAGTGAGGATGAACTAATTTATGAAGATACTAAACACCCTTTAAGAATAATCGGAGCGTGGCTTACAGAGGATGAACACTTTTTGGTGGTGAGTAAAAGTGAAGGCACAAGCGGCTCAGAAATATGGGTGAAAGACATGCAGAATACTTCTGCAAAAAATGATTTTATTTTATTGGTAAAAGGGTTCGATACCGAATCAAATGTGATAGATAATGATGGTGATAAAATTTTGGTTCGCACCAATGCGGATGCGCCCAATTATAAATTAGTATTAATTGATCCCAAAAATCCTTCAAAAGACAATTGGGAAACAGTAATTCCACAAAGAAAAGAATTGCTTGAATCTGTTGGAACTGCCGGCGGAAAATTATTTCTTACTTATTTGCAAGACGCGTCAAGCAGGGTTTATCAAACTGGTTACAAAGGCTATCATGCCCAACAAATCGAATTGCCAGGGATCGGTACTGCTGGCGGGTTTTCAGCGCATAAAAAAGATAAGCAACTTTTTTATTCTTATACTTCCTTTGATTATCCATCTTCCATATTTCGGTACAATATTGAAACGGGGCAATCAACATTATTCCGCAAAAGCGAAGCAAAAGTAGATGCAGATAATTATCAAACATTGCAATCATTTTGCTTCAGCAAAGACGGTACAAAAATTCCGATGTTTATCACTTATAAAAAAGGAATTAAACTGGATGGCAACAATCCTGTTTTAATGTATGGCTATGGCGGATTTAATATTGCGTTGACTCCGGCATTTTCTATTTCAAACGCATTTTTTATTGACCAGGGCGGCGTTTTTGTAGAAGTAAACTTGCGCGGTGGAAGTGAATATGGAGAAAAATGGCATGAAGAAGGGAGGTTACAAAACAAGCAAAATGTTTTTGATGATTTCATAGCGGCGGCACAGTTTTTAATTGATAAAAAATATACTAACTCTTCTAAATTAGCGATGCGAGGAGGAAGCAATGGTGGTTTGCTTGTTGGCGCTGTAATGACACAGCGCCCTGAACTTTTTAAGGTAGCGGTTCCGCAGGTTGGCGTTATGGATATGTTGCGTTATCATAAATTTACGATTGGCTGGGCGTGGGCTACAGAATATGGCAGAAGCGATAAAAAAGAAGATTTTGAAAACCTTATTAAATATTCTCCTTTACAAAATTTAAAACCCGGCGTTAAATATCCTGCTACTTTAGTTACCACTGCCGACCACGATGACAGAGTGGTGCCCGCGCACAGTTTTAAATTTGCAGCGACTTTACAAGCGGTTAATGACGGAACCAATCCCACCTTAATCCGCATAGAAACCAAAGCCGGACACGGAGGCGGAAAACCTACCGATAAACAAATTGATGAAGCAGCAGACATCTGGAGTTTTGTGATGTATAATTTGGGAATGGATTTTAAGAGGTAGATTAATCGTAAAGCTTTAGTGAAATTATTTTGGCTTCCCCAAATGAGATGCCACATGCTTTGTGAAATTTATTTTGGAAGAATGGCTTCCTCAAATGAATGGTCACTTGCTTTAGCATGTGGCAATGTTCAAATGAGTTGCCACTTGCTTTAGCATGTGGCAATGTTAATTAAAGCTTACAGGCTTTAGCCAAAATTCTAAATGCAGTTTTTGGATAAAGCCGATAGAAATCTCCACCCAATTCTGTTTCTATCCATGCATTTTTTAAAATATTAAGAAGGAGTTCCCGTGAAGAGAAAATATTTTTGGATATTTATGCCATCAACCAGATGTATAGATGATTAAAATTTTTGGGATACTTTCTGTTTTTATCATTACCTCATGCAGCAGTAATAA
>JBDTKU010000046.1:0-17101 GCA_039935135.1 Ginsengibacter sp.
AAAACTCATTTTGCCTTCACCACTTTTACCAGGTCAAACAATAAAAATCTCCACTCCTTTTCATGAAAAAATTCCTTTTAATTTTTCACGTGGCGGCCATGTTGGTCATACTTATCAAATAACTCAATGGTATCCAAAGCCCGCCGTTTTTGATAAGAAAGGATGGCATCCAATGCCCTACCTGGACCAGGGAGAATTTTATAGCGAATTTGGAAATTTTCATGTTCAAATTACGGTTCCGGAAAATTATATAGTGGCCGCAACCGGTGAATTACAAAATCCAGATGAACTGAATTGGCTGAGAGAGCAAAAAGCAGAAGGCGAAAGGCAGAATGCAGAAAGCAAAAGGCAAGAATTAAAAAATAATATTGAATCAACCCTTGCTGAAAATAAAAAAATAAAAAAAAGATATCAACCGACACTACATAAAAATAAAAAAGCAACTGCCAGCAATGAAATCGGGAAACTGAAAAATAATAATTCACACTTTTCTAAAAAAACCAAAACCCTCAATTACATCCAGGATAACGTTCATGATTTTGCATGGTTTGCTAATAAAAATTTTGAATTACTGCATGACACTTTGCAATTAGCTTCGGGGAAAATTATTGATGTATGGTCGTTTTTTCTTCCCTCTGATTTTCCGGTTTGGAAAAACAGTATTCAATTTATAAAGGATGCTGTGAGCACAAGAAGCAAATGGCTCGGGGAATATCCTTATAAAACCGTCACCGCTGTAGAAGCCAAAATGGGATTTAGCGGGGGCATGGAATATCCTACCATCACCAGTATTTCACCGATGCAGGATGAACAATCATTAGACATGACGATTGAGCATGAAGTTGGACACAACTGGTTGTTCGGAATTCTGGCAACTAACGAAAGACAATTTCCGTGGATGGATGAAGGAATGAACACTTATTTTGACAACCGCTATCGGCTATTAAAATATTCAAAAATAGATATAGAAAAAGAAAAGTTTTTAGAGAAAAAACTACCAAGTGATGAAGAAGAATTTATTTACAGAAATCAAATTGTTGAAAAAAGAGATCAACCCATTGAGACTTCTTCGCAAGGCTTTTCTGAAACCAATTATGGTGTGATTGCCTATTACAAAACCGGTTTGTGGATGAAAAAACTGGAAGGCTTTGTTGGTAAAAAAGTATTTGACAGTTGCCTTCGCGAGTATTATAACCGCTGGAAATTTAAGCATCCATATCCTGAAGATTTTAAAAAAATGATAGAAGATATCAGCGGGAAAAATGTTGACGAAGTTTTTTCTTTATTATCCAAAAAAGGAAGACTGGAAGCACCGAAAAAGAAAGAATTTAAACCTGACTTTCTGTTTAATTTAAACAAAACGAACAAATACAATTATCTATTTCTTTCGCCTGCTTTGGGTTATAATTATTATGATAAAATAATGATTGGCGGGTTAATTCATAATTACACTTTGCCGGAACCAAAATTCCACTTTTTTGTTGCTCCACTGTATTCCACTGGCAGTAAAACATTTACAGGAATTGCCAGGGCTGGTTATAATATTATGAGTTACGGGGCAATACGAAAAGCTGAAATTTCTTTAAGCGCCGAAAAAGCTTCCATGGATGAATTTACGGATTCAACCGGGAGAAAAAATTATTTAGGATTCTCCAAAATCGTTCCTTCTGTAAAACTTATTTTTCGAAATAAAAACGCGAACAACCCAGTTCAAAAGTGGATGCAATGGAAAACATATTTTATCAACGAAACTCAATTATCATTCAATCGGGACACCATTCTGCAGCAGGATATTATTACTTATCCAAAAGCCAGCCGATATCTGAATCAATTGAATTTTACGTTCCAAAACAACCGGGTGCTTAATCCATATTCTTCTAATCTTCAAATACAGCAAACCAACAAATTTCTTCGATTTTCATTTGAAGGAAAATATTTTTTCAATTATCCAAATGGCGGAGGAATGAACGCAAGATTATTTGCCGGAAAATTTATGTATTTAGGTTCCAGGACTATTATTAAACAATTTGAAACAGACAGATACCACCTGAACATGACAGGAGCCAATGGCTATGAAGATTATACTTACAGCAATTATTTTGTGGGAAGAAATGAATTCGAAGGAGCGGCTTCACAACAAATAATGATGCGCGATGGTGGCTTCAAAGTCAGATCTGACTTACTTTCCAACAAAATAGGAAAAACAGATAATTGGTTAACGGCTCTCAACTTAACTTCTGATTTGCCAAAGAAAATGAACCCCTTCGTCAACTTAACAGGCGAACATTTATTAAAAGTATTTTTGGATGTTGGCACTTATGCGGAGGCCTGGAAAAAAAATTCCACAACAGGAAAATTTCTTTATGATGCAGGATTGCAAATTTCACTTTTAAAGGATTTAGTGAATGTTTACATTCCTGTCCTTTATAGTAAAATTTACAGCGATTATTATAAGTCCACCATTCCAAAAGATCGTTTGTTGAAGACCATTTCTTTCAGCATTGACATTCAAAATTTCAGGTTAAATAAATTTTTAGATTTCCCGGATCTTTAGCCTAATTTTTTTCACAATTTAATTTTCTTGATTTGAAAATTTCTTATCTACAGCAGAAATATATTGATAAAAAAAAATGGGATAAATGCATTGACAATGCAGCAAACGGACTTGTCTATTCTTATTCTTTTTATCTGGATGCGATGAGCGAAAATTGGGACGCGCTGATCGTAGATGATTATAATACGGTGATGCCTTTAACCTGGAAAAAAAAATATACAATTTATTATTTGTATCAGCCCTTTTTCACTGCATCGCTGGGCGTATTTGGAAATAATATTACTGTTGAAACGGTGAAACTATTTTTAGAAAATATTCCTGCAAAATTTAAATATTGGGATTTCTACCTGAACAGAGCCAACCTGTTTTCAATCCCCGCATTTCCCATGTATGAAAGGAGCAATTATATTCTTCCGCTTTCAGAAAATTATGAGATTTTAAAAACCAGGTTTGCAAGCTCCCATCTTAGAAATATCAAAAGATCTCTTCAATATGGAAATACGGTAAAGAAGAATATTGATATTGAAAATATCATTGCTCTTTCAAAAGTTCAGGCAAAGAATTTCTCCCCTGTTGAAGAAAAGAATTTTTTGGATTTCACCCGGTTGTTTAAAATCCTGAAAGACAAAAACCAGGCTGTCACTTATGGAGTATTTTCACCTCAGGGCAGGCTGGTAGCGTCTTGCGCTTATTTTTTTTCTCACCAAAGAGCTTATTATATTTTAGTCGGAAATCATCCGGAAGGAAAAACTTCAGGCGCTTCTCATTTATTGATCGATGTTTTTATAAAAGAGCACGCAGGTAAAGATCTCATACTTGACTTTGAAGGAAGTAATAAGGCCAGTCTTGCATTTTTTTACAAAAGTTTTGGCGCTTCTTTAGAAAAATATCCGGGTATAAAAATGAACAAACTACCGACAATCGCGAAGTTATTCAAACAATAAAAGCTTTGCCATTTCAAGGTCCCGGGGAGTTGTAATTTTAATATTGCTCTTTTCTCCTTCAACTAAATTAATTTTTATGCCAAATGCCTCAACCACCGATGCTTCATCGGTAAATTTTTCTTTATAATCAATAGCGAATGCCGGCAACAAAATTTTGCTATGAAAAGTTTGTGGCGTTTGCACCAGTTTTATTTTGTCTCTGTCAACAATTTTGTTTCCATTTTTAGTGACCATTCTGATACTGTCAGCAGAATCAATCGCGGGAACCGCCGTTCCGAATTCAACCGCAGAATCATAACATTTTTGAATAAGTTCCTTTGTCACAAAGCATCTAACGCCATCATGAACAAATATGATTGATTCTTCCTCAATTAACGAAAGCCCATTTTGAACTGAATGAAAGCGTGTTCTTCCACCGGCAATAATTTTAAATTTTGTTGAATCAAAAAATCCGTCAATTATTTCCTGCCCAATAGCAATATGATCTTTAGGCAAGACCAAAACAATTTCAACATCACCAAAAGCATCTAGAAAAGCTTTAATGCTATAATATAATACCGGTTTATTTTTTAAAAGTAGAAATTGTTTTGGAATTTCACTATTCATCCTGATACCCTTCCCGGCGGCGACAATTAACGCTGTTTTTTTCATACCTCTTCAAGAATTAATTCGACTTTTTTGGGCAAATCTATAAAATTATAAATCAGTAATTAAGCAGGTCGCAAGAGAAAGTATCTTGGAGGAAAAGTTTTCTTAACCTATTAGTATTTTACATTCTTCGAGAAGTCTCTCTTTTTGAATAGCTACTGTACCTACTTCCTCGCAAACAATTCCACCGGCAATATTGGAAATCTTTGCAGTAAGATCAACATTTTTGGTAGCGGCAAAAATTAACGCAGCCACAGCAATGACTGTATCTCCCGCCCCACTTACATCCGCGATGTTTCTCCGATGAGAAGGAATCAGGCTCTTCAGATTATCCTGGTGATAATAAATTCCTTTTTCAGAAAGTGTTACCAGGGATACAGAATGATCTAATTTTTCCTTCAACTGCGAATGAATATTTGATAACAGATCTTCAGAAACAGTTTCCGGTAGCAAGTTCAATGCTGCAAAAACTTCAGCCAGGTTTGGTTTGAATAGTATTGCGTTTTGATAGCAGAAGAAATTTTTTCTTTTGGGATCTACTGCCGTAATAACATTATTCTCGTTGCAAAAAGCAATGGTATTGGCAATAATATTTTTGGTTAGAATTCCTTTATTATAATCCTCAAATATGACCACGTCTGGTTTTTCTGTATCAATATATTTTTCCACCTGGTTTTTCAATTTCTCCTCGTCATTGTCATCTAAATCTTCGATAGTTTCAGCATCAAGACGCATCATGTGTTGATTGCGGCTGATGATTCGGATTTTATTGGTCGTAATTCTTTTTTTACTTTCCAGAATAAACCTTGTATCTATATCGTTTTCCTGCAAGAGTTGCTTTAACTGGATTCCATCTTCATCATCCCCTAAAATGGAAAGTACTGCAACTGAAGCTCCTAATGCCCGTACATTAAGCGCCACATTTCCTGAACCTCCAATTCTTTTTTCTCTCTTGCTTACTGCGACAACCGGCACGGGGGCTTCAGGAGAAATTCTGTCAACATTTCCCCACCAATAGGTATCCAACATCAAATCACCTATAACAGCAACTTTCATCTTCGAAAATCCTGCAAACAATTGTTCAAAATCAACACTCATTCAATTCTGATTTATTTTTTATGGTTATGGATGGCAATAAAATAAACAGGAATTCCTGCCAAAACAATGCCTAATCCCCACAATGTGTAAAGTGGCTTAAAGATAATCAGAAAAATGCAAAAAGCGCACCCTAAAAATATGTATAACGCCGGCAGAAATGGATATCCATAAGCCTTATAAGGTCTTTCAAGATCAGGGTGGGTTTTACGGAGAACAAAAATGCCGATTATAGTAAGTACATAAAAAATTACAACCACAAACGCAATCATATCTAACAGATCATTATAACCACCACTTAAACAAAGTATTGAAGCTACGATTGCCTGTGCCCAAAGAGCCCGGGCGGGAACGGCGTTTTTATTAAGTAATCCTGCCTTTTTAAAAAACAAGCCATCATTTGCCATCGTATAATAAACCCTGGCGCCTGCCAGGATAAGACCATTATTGCATCCAAATGTAGAGACCATAATCATTACCGCAATGATGACCGCTCCAGCATTTCCAAAAATAGCATTTGATGCCGCAACTGCCACCCGATCGCCACCCGGAAAAGCAATTTCCTTTAAAGGCATCACGTTCAGGTACATTAGATTGGTAACAATATAAATAATGCAAACAGTGAGCGTACCAAATAAAAGACTAAGCCCGATATTTCGTTTTGGGTTTTTAATTTCTGCTGCAATAAAAGTAACATTATTCCAGGCATCACTGCTGAAAAGAGAACCAACCATTGAAGCTGCAATAGCTCCAATTAAAATAGTACCGCTAATGGGAAACCAATTTCCGTGCTTTACAAAAGCTCCTGCAGATTTTTCTAACTGAACTGCTTGAAATCCTGTTTGCCAGTTTTCATTCCAAAAACTATGTTTTACCAATACAAAACCAAGGATAATAAGTCCGAAGAGAGATAAAAGTTTTACTGAAGTGAAAGTGGTCTGGATTATTTTTCCTCCGTTTATTCCACGGGTATTGGTATAGGTCAGAAAAAGTATCATGCCTATTGCCAAAAGCTGGGCAGCAGAAATATGAAAATTTCCGATTGAAAAAAGAAAAACATTTTCACCAACTCCGGGAATAATATAAGCTGTAAATCGGCTGAATGCAACGCCCACTGCAGCAATCGTTGCTGTTTGAATTACTGTGAAAGAACTCCAGCCATATAAAAATCCAAACAATGGATTAAAAGCTTCTTTTAAATAAATATATTGCCCTCCTGCTTTAGGAAACATTCCACTCATTTCTCCATAACTAACGGCGGCTACCACCGTCATCAATCCACTAATGACCCAGACAACTATAAGCCATCCTGCACTTCCTACATTTCTTACAATATCTGTGCTTACGATAAAAATTCCTGAGCCAATCATAGAGCCTGCCACTATCATTGTGGCATCTATAAGTCGTAAACTTGGCTTAAAAGCAGTCGCATGTTGATCCATAAAAAAATCCCGTTTTAATAAACGGGATTGAAGATAATTATTTATTTTACATTCAACGAATTCACTTTTTATTGGCTGAATCTAATTTATTCAATCCTACAATTACATCAGGAGTAATATTTAAGGTTGAATCTTTGTAAAACATAAAACCTGGCTCGTAAGAAAAAATGTAAGAATATTTACCATCCTTATTGTATTCTTTTAAAAAATTTTGAATGCGCGTTAATATATCTTCTTTCATTTTCGAATTATCATTATAAAGCTCGTTGTCAATATTTTGTTTGCGCTCCTGGAGGTCTTGCTGCATCTTATTAATTTCCTGCATCGCATCTTGCTGCTCCTTTTGATTCATAGTTGCGGCTTTTTGTTGCAATTGCATAGCCCGGTTTTGATACTTTTTTTGAAGAGAGGCTATTTGCTCATTGGCCGAAGATTGCTTTCGTTCAAAATCTGTTTTAAGGGTTTGGTAGTATCCATAATTGTTTTGCAGAGAATCCAAATCGATATAGGCTACTTTTGATTTTTCGGAACCGATTTCTGAAGACTTGGAAGAATTTACCAGTTGTGAATTTAATTTAGTACTATTAAAATGTATATAATAAAGGTACCCGACCAGGGCTAACAATATTAGATTAAAAGCGAGTAGAATATTTTTCATACTTATTTTTTTTGGGGAGCAAGATAAAAAAAACGAATGGTTACATAAATAATGCAATTTGATTTATGATACGATTAACAGCAAGGAATTTATGGGAAGATTGTAGTGAACCAACAAATTGTATGGATTTTTATTTTACCATTAAACTAATAAATATTACATGTTTCTATTTTCTCTTCTGCTGCCGGCGTAAAGTTCGTATTCCAACAAACGGCAATCAATTTTTCCGTTGTAAAATTCTATTCTTCGTTTTGGTTTCAATCCAATTTTTTTTGCAAGATTAAAATTGCCGGTAAAAATATACCCGGTATATCCTTTGCAGCTTTTTTTCATAAAATCACCTATTTCAGAATATGTTTTTTCCAGTTCGATCTCATCACCAAGCCGTTCGCCATACTCCGGGTTAAAAAACACTACTCCTCCCCCATTTTCAGGAACAACAGTTTCTTTAAAATCGCAAACATTAAACGAAATAAGGTCTGAAACTCCCGCTGCGGAAGCATTAATTTTGGAAATATTAATCGCATCCTCACTTATATCGGTGGCTATTATTTGTAACTGGGGGTCTGCTTTTATCTCATCTGATAGAATTTGTTTTTCCCGGTCATAAAATTCATTATCGAACCCTTCTATGTGCATGAATCCATGGTTAGTTCGAAATAGACCGGGATATCGGTTCGTAGCCAGTAGCGCTGCTTCTATGGCTAAAGTAGAGGAACCGCACATAGGGTTAATAAAAGGAACTTTTTTATCCCATGTAGTAGCAAGTATAGTAGCAGCCGCAAGTGATTCCAACATGGGTGCCTTTCCGGGAATTTTCCGGTATCCATGTTTGGAGAGAGTTTCTCCTGAAGTGTCAATAAAAACATGGGCGTTATCTTTTTTCCAAAACAAATTGATCACTGTTTTATCCAATGCCGAACCTGAATCAGGTCGTTCATTGAATTTATTTCGAAATCTGTCCACGATAGCATCTTTTACTTTTACGTTAGCATACAAAGAATTACTGATCGTTTCATTATCAACGTTGCTGGTGACAGAAAAATATCCATTTTTAGGGATAATTGATTCCCATTGCATTTGGGAAATTTCATTGTATAAATCCTCAGCATTATTACAAGAAAATGATTTTAAAGAATATAAAACCTGGCTGGCACACCTAAGTTTGAGATTTAAAAGGATGCAATCATTCAAAGTGCCGGTTATCTCCACGCCTGTGGCAAAGGATTTTTTTATTTTAAATCCCAGGCTCCTAAGTTCCATTTCCAGAAAGGGAGTTATTCTTTTACTACAGGTAATAACTATCCTGCTTGGCTGATTAAAAGATTGCATGATTGTGCAAACATAAATTCAATATTTTAAAGTAGTAAGTAGAAATCTAAATTAATTAATAGAAGCAAGCCTCAATTTTAAAATAGCGTGCTGCGTATTTTTTACTAATGAATGAGTCATAGATTTCACTTTCTGAGGATGAATTATTCTTGCAGATTCAGTAACAATATGCAAGTCGTTCTTAAGTTGATTTATGATTTCTTTTTCAGATATAAATGCAAGGTTGCAGGCTTTAAAAAAATTGGTATGCATTCCCATCGTTTCTAAAACCGGTGTGCAATCTTTAACTTCAGGATAAACAGAAAACTTCTTTACAAAATAAAAGGTCTTTCCGTTGATTTCCTTAGTATAAGCATTGTAAATATTTTCCATAAATTCCTGTTTTGAGATTTTTTAATCCTGATGCCTAAATTTTTAAAATCTAACTGTTTGTTATAATAAATTTAGTGCCACATTACTTAAACAGGCTGTTCATAGAAGGGCTTAGATGGTTTATTCAAAGGAAATCATGATAATATTTTTCCATCTTAAATCAAGTGATTTCCGAAAATTCAACTTTTACCAAAAACAATTGTTGAATAAATTCTACAACCGGGATTTCAATGAAAATGGAATAAAAAACTACAATGAGTAAGCGATTGTAAATATAGAGAGCTTCAATATGGTTTGCAACTTTTATACAAAATAATTATCCACAAAATTTATAATAGGCCTGCCTGATTATATTTTTAATTCTAATTAACTTTTTCTTTCAAAAATTTGGAGATACAATTTTAAACTATTAGGTTTGTGCCGAAAAGGAGATAATTTTTATTATCCAACCCACAAGAAAAATCTGAGTTATTACGTTACATTACCCTGATCCCGTTCCTACAAAAGATCTATTGATTATATTATCTGTATTTAACAACATAAATACAGGGTTATAAAGTTAAATTATGCGCAAAGTAATATTACCTCTATTATTTGTTTGTGTGACCTCTTTTTTGGTCACTTCTTGTGCAAACACAAAAAAAATCGTTTATTTTAATAATGTCCCCGACGGTGAGTTTAAAGATACAAAGGCAGACCGCCAAACACCTATTCAGCCAAATGATATTTTGAGTATCACAGTAAGCAGTCTAAATGCTGAAGCTTCTGCTCCATTTAATTTGCAAAATAACAATATAAGCAGAGCTACAACCGTTACTGGAAGTAATAACGAATCAGGAGGTTATCTGGTAAATACTGATGGATCAATTGATTTACCAATTTTAGGAGCAGTTCAGGCTGCCGGCTTAACAAAAGAAGAATTGAAAACAAAAATCACCAATCTTATTTTATCTAAAAGGCTATTGATTGGCCCTATCGTAGATATCCGCTATTTAAATTATGAGGTAACAGTAATTGGTGAAGTAGCAAGGCCAACTGTAATAACAGTCCCTAATGAAAAGATTTCATTATTAAAGGCAATAGGACTGGCAGGGGACCTTACTATTTATGGAAAGAGAGATAATGTATTACTAATAAGGGAAGAAAATGGTAAAAAAATTACAAGGCATATTAATTTAAGTTCAAGTGATTTCTTTAATTCTCCATATTATTATTTGAAGCCAAATGATGTAATTTATGTTCAACCTAATGCAACAAAAGCCGCAACTGCTAGCCGATCAACTCAGTACTTACCTATAGTCTTTAGCGCTTTGACAATAGTAGCAATAATATTAGACAGAATTATAAGGTAATTAACAAAATTATAAGGTAATTATAAATATCAATTAATTGTAAAAAATGCAATTGAGCAGAACTAAAAATAGTGAGGGAAAAGAAGAAAATTTAATGCAGCAATTTGCATCTAAATATATTCCTTATTGGCCACTATTCCTTTTGGCGGTGGTAATTGGAGCTGGAGTTGCTTATGTTTACCTTCGTTACACGACTCCAATATACCAGGCGACCGCAACTTTAATAATAAAGGATGAAAAGAAGGGGAATGAAGAATCTAAAATAGTAGAATCGCTAGACCAGATCTCATCAAAAAAAATTGTGGAGAACGAAATTGAAATTATCCAGTCAAGAAAATTGATGGAAAATGTGGTGAGGAAACTAGGTCTTTATGCTCCGATATATAAAAAGGGAGATGTTCATGATATATTAGCATATACCACGTCCCCTGTTGATATAATAGCTTTGTATCCTGATTCTCTCCGATATTATAAAAGGATTGATCTAAATTATGATAATACAAATAGAGAAATAACCCTTAACCATAAATATGTTTTTCCCATAGATAGCTTAGTTACTACTCCTTATGGAAGACTAAAATTTGTTCCAAATAAATACTTTACTCAAGACACTATAAAACAGCAACTATATTTTTCATTAAATCAACCGAAGGATGTAGCTCCTGGTTTTTTGTCCGGCCTTAAGGCGCTGTCCGCAAGCAAATTATCTTCCATTGTAGATTTAAGTTACCGTGATGAAAGCCCACTAAGAGCTGAAAACATCTTAAATCAATTAATTGATTCCTATCAACAATCTGCGAACGAAGAGAAAGATGCTTTAGCACGAAATACGCTGTCATTTGTAAACAAGCGACTTGCACTGGTTTCAGAATCTTTGGATTCAATTGAAAAAAATGTGCAGCAATTTAAATCAGGAAATCAAGCGGTTGACATAAGCACACAGGGGCAATTATTTTTACAAAATGTAAGTGCGAACGATCAAAAACTTGGAGAGTTGAGTACTCAACTTGCCGTTTTAGATAAAGTTGATGATTTTGTCAAGTCTAACAATAATAGTAAAGGTGGAATTGTACCTTCTACTCTAGGTGTGGAAGACCCCATGCTCAGCCAATTAATCGATAAATTATACACTTCAGAACTTGAATATGATAATTTAAAGAAAACAGTGGGGGAAAATAATCCCAGTTTAGTAGCTATAGCCGATAGAATTAATAAACTTAAACCGAGTATATTAAGTAATATTAAAAGTATGCGCCAAAGCCTTTTGGCAAGCAAGCAAAATATAGCTTCTACTAACGCAAATTATAATTCTATACTTCAATCTGTCCCCCAAAAAGAAAAAGAATTATTGGATATAAGCAGGGAACAACAAATTAAAAGTAATTTGTATGCTTTTCTACTCCAAAAGAAAGAAGAAAGTGAGATTTCCTATGCTTCCGCAGTTTCCAATAGCCGCGTAGTAGATTATGCGCAGGCAGGTAACAGCCCTGTTAGTCCGAAAATGATGTTGATTTATGCTTTTAGCATTATTGTTTTCCTGGGTATATGTGGAGCATTTATTTTTATAAAAGAATTCCTGACTGGCAAAATACTTTATCGAAATGAGATAGAATCATTAACATCAATTCCTATTTTAGGTGAAATCGCATTTGATAAATCAAAAAGTAATATTGTCATTGAAAAAGGTACCCGCAGTTTTGTCGCTGAAGAATTCCGGAAGCTAAGGATATCATTATCTTTTTTGGGAATAGATAATTCCCATAAGAAAATTTTAATTACATCCAGTATATCCGGAGAAGGGAAAAGTTTTATCTCATCTAATTTAGCAATCAGTCTTTCTTTAACAGGTAAAAAAGTTGTTTTAGTAGATATGGATCTTAATAATCCCACAATTGATAAAGTACTTAATGTTAATAGGGAAGAGGGCGTCACAGAATATTTGGAAGGCCAAAAAGACCCTGAAGAAATCATAAAGAATATTAAGGAACATGAGAATTTATTTTTCATTTCAGCAGGTCTTAATCTTCCGGAAAACCCCTCAGAACTGCTATCAAACGGAAAAGTTGTTGAATTAATAAATTACCTCGAAAACATATTTGATATAGTACTTATTGATACATCTCCGATGGTACTGGTTACAGATGGTTATTTATTGACAGGCTTATGTGATGCTACTTTGTATGTCATAAGGCATCATTATACTCCTAAAATGCTAATTAAAAGAATAGATGAAAATATCCATATCAATCCTATAAATAATCCTGCTATTATTTTTAATGGCGTAAAAATGCGAGGTTTTTTCAAAAACAATTATGGCTATGGATACGATTACGTTTACGGAAATAAAGACCGTAAAATTGTAGAAAAAAAAATAACCGCAAAATATTAATCCTATATAATGAAAAATCTTCTATCTCATTACAAAAGATGTAACTGAGGCCGGCGAAGCCATGTTCCTTCTTCTTGTACCTAATATCAATCCTTTGAATTGCTGCAAATTTAAATTTATTAAAATAAAAAATTATGCAGAAGAATTGGTATGTTATTTATACAAAACCTAAACAGGAAAAAAAGGTCGCTTCTACTTTAGCAAAAAGAAGGATCGAAATTTTCTTACCATTAAACTCTATGAAGATAATTTCTTCCAAAAAGATAAAAATGCGAAAGGAGCCGTTATTCAAATCTTACATTTTTGCAAATATTGACAAAAGTGAAATAGATAAAGTAAGAAAAATGAAGGGTATTATTAACTTCTTATATTGGAAAGGGGATCCTGCAATTATACAAGAAGATGAAATTCAACTTATAAAGAAATTTCTAATAAACCACAATGATATTAAGGTGGAAAAAGCTTTAGTTAAGGTAAATGAAGTTGCAAGTTATATAGGGCAGCCTAATTATGTCCTATTTGGCAACTTATTAAGCGTGAAAAATAGGATCGCAAAAGTCAATCTTCCTTCAATTGGTTTTTCATTGATCGCCCAGTTTGATCCGCAAACTACTTTTCATCCTGAAATGTCATTTGTTTCAAAAGATTTATTGTTACAATAACCGTTCACTTTTTCCCCAATTTAGAAAATTTTCTTCCCCTCTCTCAAAGGGAATGATCGCTTACCATTTCACTTAAACACCAATTACCTTCAATTGGTGTTATATTAGTCATTCCAAAATCAAAAATAAATAACGATGAAATCTGCGCTCATCACCGGTATCACCGGGCAAGACGGGGCATATCTTGCTGAATTACTATTATCAAAAGGATATATGGTGCATGGAATTAAACGAAGATCATCCCTCATAAATACCTATAGGATTGATCATCTATATGTTGACCCACACGAAAATAGCTCAAATTTTGTCCTTCATTATGGAGATATGACGGACAGTACAAATCTCATCCGGCTGGTACAGGAAACTCAGCCAGATGAGATTTACAATCTTGCGGCAATGAGCCACGTAAAAGTAAGTTTTGACAATCCGGAATATACTGCAAATGCAGACGGTATTGGGACTCTACGACTTTTAGAAGCTATCCGGATCTTGCATTTAGAAGAGAGAACAAGAATATACCAGGCATCTACTTCTGAACTATATGGACTAGTACAAGAAGTACCTCAAAAAGAAACTACCCCTTTTTATCCACGAAGCCCGTATGGAGTAGCAAAATTATATGCCTATTGGATCATGGTAAATTACCGCGAAGCCTACAATATGTTTGCCTGCAATGGCATTCTTTTTAATCATGAGAGCCCTCTAAGAGGAGAAACTTTTGTAACACGAAAGATTACAAGGGCGGTAGCGGCTATTGCAGAAGGTTTGCAGGACACTTTATTTCTTGGAAATCTGAATGCTCAAAGAGACTGGGGACACGCAAAGGATTATGTGGATGCTATGTGGAGGATTTTGCAACAGGATGAACCCGAAGATTTTGTGATAGCCACTGGAATAACAACAACTGTAAGAGATCTTACAAAAATGGCATTTTCTGAAGCGGGCATACAGATCGAATTTGATGGTGAAGGAAAGTCAGAAAAGGGAGTAGTTGTTTCTTGCAATAACGATAAATACCAATTAACAAGAGGAAAGGTAGTTGTAGCAATTGATCCCAATTATTTCCGGCCCACTGAGGTAGATCTTTTAATAGGGGACGCTACAAAAGCCAGGGAAAAATTAGGCTGGAAACCAACTTATACTCTTGCAGAAATGGTAAAGGAAATGGTTGCGAGCGATTTGGAAACATACAAAATGAGTTTGGAAAGAAAATATTTTTTATAAAATGAAATTAAGCATCCACTCTAATAAATAAATTTTGGTCACCTCCAGTTTGAAAATGTTATTAAAAGAAAGAGTTTCCAGCACAATAAATTACGTTAATAACAAAATAAATAAAGGCCAGGAACGTAGTGTTAAGGCTAAAAAAAATATAATAGGTTCTTTTTTTTTAAAAGGATCAAGTATTATCATTAGCATTGTTATGGTGCCTTTGGCCATCAACTATGTAAACGTATCTCAATACGGAATATGGCTTACGTTAAGTTCCATTGTGGTTTGGTTCAGTTTTTTTGATATCGGTTTAACTCAAGGATTGCGCAATAAGTTTGCGGAAGCAGTAGCAAAAGGAGATAATGAATTGGCACAAATATATGTTAGTACTACCTACGCTATTCTTGCAATAATATGCAGTTCCCTTTGGGTCATGTTTTTATTTGTAAACCAATTTTTGGATTGGTCCCACATATTAAATGTTTCCGAAAGCATGCACCAGGAAGTATCTGTTCTTGCGTTAATGGTATTTTCATACTTCTGTCTTCAATTTGTTTTAAGAATAATAAATACTCTTTTAATTGCCAATCAACAACCTGCGCTTAGCTCTTTACTTACCGTATTGGGACAAATCTTTTCACTTGTTTGTATTTTCATCCTTGTTAAAACAACAAACGGTTCTCTAATAAAATTAGGAGCTGTCTTTTGTTTTTCACCTCTTTTAGCTTTACTTCTTGGAACTGTTTTTTTCTTTCGAAAATCTTATAAAATATTCAGGCCTTCAATATCAAAAGTTAAGTTTTCTTATGCGAAAGGCCTTTTCAATCTTGGATTAGTTTTTTTTGTTATCCAGATTGCTGGAATAATACAATACCAAACAGCGAATTTTATCATTGCCCGTAATTTTACTACTTCTGATGTAACGTCCTATAATATTGTTTTTAAGTATTTCAATATCCTACAAATGATTTTTGTTATTTTCTTAACGCCATTTTGGTCAGCATCCACTGAAGCGTTTTTAAAAAATGATATTCGATGGATTAAAAAAAGTATTAAAAAATATAACCAGTTGACCGTACTATTGATATTCTGTGGATGCATAATGCTGTATTTTGCACAACCAGTTTATGATCTTTGGTTAGGTAAAGGAAAGGTGAACATAACCTTTTATCTTTCACTTTTTGGCTTTATTTATTTTACTACCACCATGTTTGCGGATACTTATGTTTCTTTTTTAAATGGCATTAATGCTTTAAGAATACAATTTATAGCATGCCTAGTTAGCCCTGTAATTTATATTGGGATAGCCTTTCTACTTATAAAATATTATAAATTAGGTCCTTTCTCGTTATTCATTGCATCCATCCTGTGCAATTTTAATGGGCTGATTCTCGCTCCTTTGCAATACCACATGGTGGTAAATAAAAAGAAAAAAGGAATTTGGATCAGATAAAACAATTTTTCTAAACCCATGAAAGTTTTATATGACCATCAAATGTTTGATCGTCAAAAATATGGCGGCATCACAAAATATTTCTGTGAGTTATTGAAACATTATCCCGAAGGGAATTGTTATAATTTAGGTGTACTCATTTCAAACAACCAACACTTAAGAGATGATTTTAATTTTTTTAAAAAGATATACTTCCCAATTCCACAAAAAGAATCCAGGATCAGGGGCCATTTAAAAAGCAAACTTTATAAATTAAACAATTTATACTCAAGAAATTTAATTACCTCGAATCATTATGATTTATTTCATCCAACTTATTATGATCCCTATTTTTTAAAAATTTCGAAAAAACCCTATATAGTCACCGTGCATGATCTTATTGTATTCAAATATAAGGAAGCGAATAAAAGAGAGAAACAGATGGGAGATATGTCGCAAATAATAAATAATGCGAACCGGGTAATTGCAATTAGTGAGAATACAAAAGCCGATCTTATTAATTTATTAGAGATAAGCCCAGAAAAAATTGACGTAATCTATCACGGATTTAATAAATTTCATTTTAAGAATAATATTAATTTATATGGACGTTACATTCTTTACGTAGGGGGGAGGGCTGGCTACAAAAATTTTAGGAATTTGGCCAAGGCATTACAAATACTAATTTTAAATGATAAAGATTTGAAGTTGCTATGTGTGGGTGCTCCTTTTTCAAAAGAAGAATTAGAAGAATTGGAAGATATGAAGATTCTTAAAAATACGAGCTCTATAGGGGTTAATGAAATTAAACTAAATCAGCTTTATTCTCATGCACTTGCTTTTATTTATCCCACTCAATATGAGGGATTTGGAATGCCTATATTAGAGGCTTTTGCAAATGATTGCCCGGTTTGTCTGAGTAATACCAGTTGTTTACCGGAAATCGCAGGCGATGCGGGTATTTATTTCGACCCAAACGACGAAAATTCTATTGCTGATACAATAAAAA
>JBDTKU010000047.1:0-7380 GCA_039935135.1 Ginsengibacter sp.
GAAATAAGTTTGGCAAAATGAAGATTCTACAATTAAAGGCTTTTATGTAAAAGTCAAAAAATAGAACAGCAAATTATTTGTCCGAACTATTTTCTACTGCGTCTCTCTTATAAAATTTAAAACCTCCTTTCTGATCAATAAGTTTGCAATTATTGCAGGTAGAGTCAAAACGGGTGTTGGTCACTTTTACTACAAAATAGGCAGGCTTTTTAATGTCTCCTTTTAATAAAAATGATTCGTCTGCTTCACCATAAACTGGCGTTTCTGGTTTTTTTGCATAGAAATATTGCGCATAACTCTTAAAGCCAATTGGCCATACATACACATCTTTTCCCTGCAAGGTTTCATAAAAATCAATTGCCGGGCCTTGTGAATATTTTTCAATTTTTGGAACCACTGCCAACAAATAAATAAACAGACAAATGGCTGTTGAATAAAAAAGAAAAAGAATCCCTTTCCAATTTTGTTTTTTATTAAAAAAGACAATGGCCACAATAACTGCAATAAAATAAAGGACTCCAATATAGCTTTCAAAGCCACTCCAGTGAACATTTACATTCAAGCTCGCTTTTGCAAATGGATCTTTTAAATATGGTAATATCAATTCATGATGATTGGCGACATAAGGTAGCGCTGCAAGCAAAAATGAAAATACAAATCCCATAAATCCAATCAGGACCAAAAGAGAAATCTTCATTTTTTGTTGGTTTACTATCAGCCAGTCAAGATAACAGGCAGCCATAAACGCTAATGGCATATATGTCAGCGAAGAATAATGAACAATCTTGGTGGTAGTAATGCTGAACAGGATCATCACTGTCCAGAAAAGAATTTTCATTAGCCGCGAAAAATCTTTCTTTACATCCACTTTCTTTCCAAACATAACCGGCAGTGCAATAATTGAAATGGGAAAGCATCCGATAAAGACAACTACAAAATGATAATAAAACGGTTCGCCGTGACTTGCCACAGGGTGCATGAAAAGGTCAACCTGGTAAGCGAGAAATTCTTTTAAAAACCAAAAGCCGTGATTCATAATTTCTTCTCCAAACCACAACAGGCAAATAATAGTAAAGAAGAAAATGAAAAGCAATATCTTTTTAATGTTTGGAAAGTTTTTGAATTTTGTAAAAAGGAAATAAACAAAAAATGAGATTAAAAAAACGAGTAAGCCCACCGGGCCTTTTGTTAAGGTGGCCAAACCAATGAAAAGCCCGGCCAGGCAGGGATAGAGATATTTATTTTTTAAAGCCTGCCCTGTAACATCCAGGTACATAAAATACATTCCCATGAAAATAAAATAATTGAAAACCGGATCAATAATCCCGGATTTAAAATAGAGATGAGGTAGAAAAGTGCCGAGATAACTTACCGCCCAAATGAATCCAAAGCGGGGCGATTTATATTTTTTCCCAATCAAAAATAATGTTACCAAAGTTATAATTCCAAAAATGGCGTTTGGAAATCTTGCGGCGAATTCATTCACGCCAAAAAGTTTCATCGCCCCGACCTGTAGCCAGAAAAAGAAAGGAGGCTTTTCCCAAAAAGGTTGAAAATTTATTTGAACGCGGTGATAATTTCCCGTAACGATCATCTCTCTTGCAGATTCGGCAAAATTGATTTCGTCCCAATCAAAAAGATGAACTCTACCCAGGAAAGGAATAAAAAAGAGAATCCCCGATAAAATAATTATTGTAAGATAAAGATTGCTTTGCTTCTTATTTATTGAGTTAGCAATTTCCATTTATAAATCTTGAGTTTAGTAAGGAAATAAAGAATAGAAACTTTCAAAACGCCCAATCCATAAGTGATACTTCTGTTTAAATTAATTGAAGAAGCTTCTTCGAAATATTTGGTAGGACAGGTGATTTCTGCGATTTCAAATCCATTATAAAAAATCTGTGCCACCATTTCATTGTCAAAAATAAAGTCATCAGAATTCTGCTGGTAATTTATTTTTTCAAGAACCTCTCTGTGATACGCCCGGTATCCTGTGTGGTATTCGGAAAGCTTTTGATTCATAAATGTATTTTGAAAGAATGTCAGTGCACGGTTTGCAACGTATTTATACAAAGGCATTCCGCCTTTCAGGGCTCCTTTTCCCAAAATCCTGCTGCCGAAAACTACTTTATACACATCATTTCCAATGATCGAGATCATTGGCAGCAGCAGCTTTGGAGTATATTGATAATCGGGATGAAGCATTATAATTATGTCCGCGCCTAATTCCAACGCCTTGTCATAACAGCTTTTTTGATTGCCTCCATACCCACGGTTTTTTGTGTGCCTGACGATATTTTTTATGCCAAGGCTTTGAGCAATTTCTATAGAATTATCAGAGCTGTTGTCATCCACCAGCACCAGGTCGTCAACGATGTTCATCGGAATTTCAGTAATCGTTTTTTCCATCGTCAATGCGGCATTATAAGCGGGAAGAACTACGACAACTTTTTTTCCTTGGTACATGTAAATGAAAATTTTTGCAAAGTAAAGTTATTGAGATGAAATTGCGTTCGCGACCAAACATCCTGGCAGTAAACCGATAAATAACATGGATTTCTATTTTTCAAAATAAGCCACACTTCCGCCCACCCAATCCTTGTCCATATTGTATCGAACTCCAATCATTTTTCCTTTACTCAATCTTGCGAGGTTGTTTACTGCTATCGGTCTTGCTTCACCATCTTTCCAAAAATAAAAAATTCTTATTTCTGCCTTGGCAGGTGTGTTGGGTGTTTTTATCACCTCTGCATATTTTACTTTTTTCTGAAGGATCCAGTTTTCGGGATCATGAATATGCTCAAAGTCTTCTTTATTGACATCGATGATTACGCCCTGTCCTGCAAACGAAAACAAAGGCTTCAATACATAATTTTCAAGATCACCTGGAATTTGCTTCACCTCATTTAAATATAAAGTCGTTGGAATAAAAGGATGCCGGATCATCGGCAAAGTAAATTTGCTGATCCTGTAAAACCAGTTGGGATGCGACACCCATTCTATCTCTAAGGATTGTGTGATATCCACTACAGTTCCGAGACTTTCTTTTTTTTGAGACAATTCATCAAAAATGATGCGGTTGTAAATTCTTTTTATTTCAATTTTTCTACCGTCTTTTTCATAAAATAATTTCTTGCCTTCCTGTATCAGCTCAGTAAGACAAACAATAGGAATATTTAAATAATCCTGCGTACAATAAAAATCAATTCTTGTCTTTTGTTGATGAGGTTTTATTTCGAGAAGAATTACGTTTTCGGGATCGTGCCCTTTTAAAATAATTTCTCTTAAGAATTGTAAATAAGAATCTTTGTCATAACCATTCAAATACGGTGAATAGTTTTTGGAAATCTCAAAATGATTTTCGATGGTTTCCTCATAATAAGGCTGAAAACCGAATAGAGTAGGGAAGCCTTGCATTTCAATCAATTGGGGTTCCAATTCTCCGGTCCCATTTTCACAAATTCCAAAATCAAAAGCGATAAAGCCTGCGTGCTCATTTTCATTAGGTACATTTTCATTTTTTGGAATAGCCCGGTTGGTCAGATCTGTAAAATCAGGCTTCACAATTACGTCCACGATTGCTTCACAGGCATTCAGCATTTTTTCAGTAAAATCGCGTGGTATAAAAACCGGGGTTTCCGCAACGCGAAAATCAATAGCTTCCGGATGCTTGCTGTTGAGGTCTTTTAAAAAGCTATCGTATTTTTCTTCTGAAAAGTTTTTATTGAAGTGATCTCTTATTTCAGGAACCATTATGTTTATATTATTGTGGAAGTTGATGATCTACAAATCAATTCCTGTTTACACAACCAATTGGCGGCTGTTTATAATTAGTTGATCTGATGCCAATTTTAGAAAATTTGGAATAATGTGATCATGTGTCCATACTATTTTATCCGGATCATTTAATCTTTCAATCATTGATTCCCATTTTGCGCGGCCATGGTTTTCAATTACTGTTTTCTTTTTTTCTTCTGATTGCAAATGCCGTTTCATGCCCTCAGCATCTGCTTCAGGATGAAATTGAGTGCCAATAAAATATTCATTAAACTGAATGCCCATCACTGCTCTTTCTAACGGAACATGAGGTCTTTCTTTTTCAATACATAAGATTCTGGAACCGGTTTCTTTTAATAAAGTATTGTCTGGCTGGATCACCTGGTAATCACGACTGTCAACTGCATAAAAAGGTTCAGGCATTCCTGCAAAAACGGGATTCTCTTTTCCTGCGTCCAAAAGATGAACAGGGAAAACACCAAAAGAAGTTGATTTGCGTTTGGCAAGTTTAGCTACCTGGAAATATCTGCAGGCCAACTGAAAAGAATGACAAATAAAAAAGATATACTTTTTGGAAACGTTGCCAGGATCTTCATTCCACTTCCTGATTTTATGAAGCCATTTAAAATATAATGTGTCCCACTCAAGGCCTTCGGTTTCCAAAGGACTTCCGGGACCGCCAGTGCTCAAATAAATATCCCATGAAGTATCAGGTAATTCATTTTTTTGCCTGACATTAAATTCGCGGGTATCGAGATGAAGATCATTTTTATCGGCAAAATGTTTTAAAATTTCCCGTAAACAGCGCATACCCTGGTTTTCATAGCCTTCATACAAGTCTAATATGGCTATCCGAATAGTTGGTTTATCCGTAAAATTCATCTGCAAATATAATAAATTGGTTATTGAGGTTCTGTTATGAAAAATCGAATAAAATTAGAAATTTCCTACATTTTATTATTTTGAATTATTTGTAGGTTTTTTTTCGTAATTTACTTCTTTTAAATTTTAACATTATGAGTAAGATCAGCGACATTCTCTCACGTAAAGGAAACAAAGCGATTTCTGTAACTCCTGAAACTTCTGTTTTGGATGCATTGAAAGTGATGGCAGCAAACAATATCGGTTCCGTAGTGGTAAAAGAAAATGACAAATTCTGCGGCATTATCACAGAAAGAGATTACTCCCGGAAGGTAGTCCTGAAGGGAAAAAATTCAAGCGATACAAAAGTGAGCGAAATCATGATGACTGAATTTCCTTTATTGAAACCCAGCGATTCTATTGAATATTGTATGGAATTGCTTACTAAAAAGAATATTCGTTATCTCCCTGTTTTCAAAGACAGTGAACTTGCAGGCATTATTTCTATCAGTGATGTAGTGACTGAAACCATCCTATTCCAACAGCAAACTATCAACCACCTGCATGATTATATCCATTCCTGAATTATATAATTTATTGGAATGAAATAAATGAAAACTATCAGCGTTTTTTGTAAATATTTTATAGAATTTCGTACCCTTGATCTGAAAATTAAAAATACCTTCGCGCCTTATGATCTCCCAAAAAAATTCATCGGTATTCCTACCGCTTATATCTTTAATGTTTATTTTGAATACGGGCTGCAATAGTGGCCAGTCTGCTACTGACAAAGCATTGAAGGATTCTGTTTCTAAAACCCAGCCGGGGGAAACTGAAAATGTCCAGCAAAAGAAAACTTTAGACACTGCCCTGTACAATAAGCTAATGCTTAATTTAGCCAATCACGATACTACTGGTAAATGGCCTGTGAAAACGCCGTATCCTTTGCCAGGAGCTGTTTTGCCTTTCCACAGGATTGTCGCATTTTACGGAAATCTTTATTCTACAAGAATGGGAATCCTGGGAGAATTACCCAAAAATGAAATGTTGAAAAAATTAAAACACGAAGTTGACTACTGGCAGGCTGCTGATTCTTCCATTCCGGTAATTCCAGCTTTGCATTATATTGCGGTTACGGCTCAGGGTTCACCCGGCAAAGATGGTAAACACAGGATGCGCATGCCCTTCAGTCAAATAGATACGATTATGAATTGGGCCAAAGAAATTAACGCGCTCGTGTTTTTAGACATCCAGGTAGGTTTGAGCTCCGTAGAAAGTGAAGTGCCGGTGTTAGAAAAATATCTTCAATATCCCCAGGTTCATTTAGGAATTGATCCTGAATTTTCAATGAAAACAGGTGCAGTTCCCGGAAAGAAAATAGGAACCTTTAATGCGACAGATGTGAATGCCGTAATAGATGACCTTGCTTCTTATGTCAAAAAATACAATCTTCCTCCCAAAATTTTGGTAGTTCACCGTTTTACACAGGGAATGCTCACCAATTATAAATTAATTAAAAAAATTCCTGAAGTGCAGGTAGTGATGGATATGGATGGCTGGGGCGACAAAGTTTTAAAGCGCTCTACGTATCTCAGGTATATTTATGCCGAACCTGTAGAGTTCACGGGCTTTAAATTGTTTTATAAAAACGATACGAAGAAAGGAGCAGACCAGCTTTATACTCCACAGGAATTATTAAAATTTACTCCAAAACCAATTTACATCCAGTACCAATAATATTTGTTCTTTTTTATGAAAACTAATTTTGTTCTTATCGCTTTCTGCGCGTTTGTATTAAATGCCTGCCACTCGGCAAATTCAAAAAGTGAGAGTAATGTTGTTATCCGGGAAACTGTAAAACAACCCGATTCTGCGAAACAAACCGCATCAACCACAGTTGCAGATGCAGCAACGATTCTGGCAAAACAGGAAGTGCCTGTATTATGCTATCATCATATAAGGCTTCCGAAACCCGGTCAGAGTGAAACTTTTAAAAGTTATTCCGTATCGCCTGCGCAATTCGCTGAATTAATGAAGGCTTTAAAAGATAGTGGATACGAAACCATTTTGCCCAACCAGCTATATGATTACCTCGTTCATGATGGTCCGCTTCCAGCAAAACCTATCATGTTGACTTTTGATGATACGGATGAAGAGCAGTTTTCTATTGCTTATCCTGAAATGAAAAAGTATGGATTTAAAGGCGTGTTTTTTATTATGACAGTTTCTATCAACAGGCCACGGTATATGACTGCAGATCAGTTAAAGCAATTATCTGCCGATGGCAACGCGGTGGAATCGCATACATGGGATCATCACATGGTTACCAAATACCAGGGTGAAGATTGGGAAAAACAATTGGTGCAACCCAAGAAAAAAATTGAAGAGATCACCGGCAAAACTGCGAACTATTTTGCATACCCTTTTGGTTTATGGAACCGCGCCGCATTTCCTGAATTGAGCAAAGCCGGGTACAAAATGGCATTCAGCCTTTCGACAAAAAGGGATTCAACTCAACCTCTTTATACAGTCAGGAGAATGATCGTTCCCGGACAATGGTCAACTCGTGGAACAATAAGCGCAATGAAAAAAACTTTTCATCTCGATTGATTAGAGATTTTAAATTAAAGAATTAGGTAGAACAGTCGCAATGAAACTGCTACTTTGGGTTTGCCACAGGTTTTAACCTGTGGATAAATTAAAAAAACTCAATCGGCTTTAGCCAAAATTCCAAAAAAGGTT
>JBDTKU010000048.1:0-5139 GCA_039935135.1 Ginsengibacter sp.
AGCCGGTAAATACAGGGAAAACTAATTAAGGACTGTTTGCTCTTATTTGATTTTTCACAATCAGAAAATAAAAATCATCAATATTTGTTCGTTTACTATCCAGCTTAAACCTGCCAGGTTTTAAAAACCTGGCAGGTTTGTATTAAAAAAATCAGACCTTCATTTTCTTTATTGATTTTGTTCAACTCAAATTTCTCCAGATGAATTTTAAAAGTTTTCTGCTTTTAACGGGATTTTATTTTTCAATCAATTCTCTTTCTGCACAAAAAAATCCTGAATCCATTTTTAATCCGCAGGAATTATTTGCACAAAACTTTTTTACCAAAAACGGTAACGAATTCCGTTCTGCAAATGGCGCTCCTGGTTCGAAATATTGGCAAAACCGCGCTGACTATACTCTAAACGCGACAATAGATACGGTTACAAATACTTTAACCTGTACAGAAACTATTTCTTATACCAACAACAGCCCTGATGCATTATCTTCTCTTTGGCTTCAACTGGACCAAAATACTTACCGCAAAGACGCTCGCTCTAATTTTTATTCAAATCGTGGCGGCAACGGCCATACGGAAGGTTACCAATTTGAATCTGTAACTATTGAATACAAGGGAAAAATCATAAAGGCCAATTATATTATCAACGATACCAGGATGCAAATCCGTTTGGCTAACGCTTTATTGTCCACAGAAAAAATTAATATTCATATAAATTATCATTATTCCATTCCAGGCAGGTTTGGTGGAAGAAATGATTTCTTCCCAACAAAAAATGGAAAGATATATGAGATAGCCCAATGGTACCCGAGGATGTGTGTTTATGATGATCTGATTGGATGGAGCACTTTGCCATTTCTGGGGAGTGGCGAATTTTATTGTGAATATGGCAATTTCGATTATACGGTTACTGTTCCCGCAGGAATGATCGTGGCCGGAAGTGGTGAATTACAAAATGAAAAAGAAGTTCTTACTGCCAATCAAATTGAAAGATTAAATGCGGCAAGAAAAAGTGATAGAACCATAATGATTCGGTCAGAAGAAGAAGTAAATTCTGACTCCGGAAAAAAATTAAATCGGAAACCGGTAAGCTGGCATTTTAAAATGAACAATACGCGAGACGTGGCTTTTGGCGCTTCTGCGGCTTATATGTGGGATGCAGCCAGGGTTAATTTACCTGATGGAAAAGAGTGTTTGGCAATGTCTGTTTACCCGGTTGAAAGTGCGGGACAGGATGCATGGGGAAGAGCCACAGAATATTTAAAAAAATCCATTGAATATTTTTCTGAAAAATGGTTCGTGTATCCATACCCGGTAGCCGTTAACGAAGCAGGAATGGCTGGAGGAATGGAGTATCCCGGAATTGTTTTTGACGGCATCAATGATAAAGCCGGAGAATTGTATTGGGTGACTGCGCATGAGATTGGGCACAACTGGTTTCCGATGATCGTTGGAAGCGATGAACGCCGCCATGCCTTTATGGATGAAGGTTTTAACACTTTCATTGATGTGTATGCCGCGGATGAATTTAATAAAGGTGAATATGCACCCAAACGTGACGGAGAATATGCTCCGGGAAAGGGAAATCCGGCAGATGAAATAATTCCATGGCTCAAAGATTCTAATGCGCCTACTATAATGACACGCGCCGATCTGTTTCCTGAAAAATACAGGCATCCTATTGAATATTTTAAATCCGCGTTTGGTCTTGTTTTACTCCGCGAAGTGATCTTGGGCCACGACAGGTTTGATTATGCATTTAAAAAATACATCGAACGCTGGGCTTACAAGCATCCTTCGCCTGATGATTTTTTCAGAACCATGAATAATGAGGCGGGAGAAGATCTTTCCTGGTTTTGGAAAGAATGGTTTTACAACAACTGGCAATTGGATATGGCGGTTCAATCTGTTTCTTATTCAAAAGAAGATGCAAAAACCAGCGCTGACATAACGATTGTTAATTTGCAAAGAATGGCGATGCCCTGCACTGTCGAAATAGTTTTGAAAGACGGTAGCAAACAAAATGTTGAATTACCTGTCGAAACATGGATGCAAAGCGATACGCATACACTCCATTTACAAATACCAGGGGAAATACAATCTGTTACTATTGATCCTCAAAATCTTTTACCCGACAGCGACAGGAAAAATAATGTTTGGAAGGAATAAGTAACACGCTGGCGCTGGCATTTTTCATCCGGTTAATGGACTGAAATATAAAACTCCTTTATTCGTTTGTTTACTGCACCAGGCCTTTGTCGTAAGAGAGTAAATCAATAATTTTGCCTTCTTTATAACAACTGTTATAATTAAATCTCATACCCCAATAATATGAAAGTGCACCACACTTTTTCTTTAGTTTTTTTCTTTTGTTTTTTTTATTTATCAGTGAATGCACAAAGGCCTTCGAGTTCCATTCACGGAAGAATTTTAAATAATGATGGAAAACCTGCTGAATCGGTAACTGTCGAACTTCAGCAGCTTAAAAAATTTACTTTTTCTGATAACAATGGATTTTTTGTATTGTCCCATCTGCAGGCTGGTAGTGATTCCCTGGCAATTTCTTCCGCAGAAACGAAAACATTTAAGCTGCCGGTGAAACTTATGGAAGGCACTTCTTCTGATATCGGAATTATCCATCTTCAATATAATATGCCCGAGCTTCAAAGCGTCGAAATCAAAGGGCGTACGGCTCAATCCTACAAAAGTGATTATTCCTTTTTTGTAAATAAAATCCAGACACCTGCAATAGATATTCCGCAATCAGTATCATCGGTTACCAAAGAACTTATTACAGATAAAATGGCTTTTGACCTAAAAGATGTGGTAGATGGGGTTGCAGGAGTCAATCAATATTCCGGATATGACGAATACACCATACGAGGTTTTCGTGCTGAAAACTCCAGGGATATCAATGGTTTGCGCGGATACAACACGACTTATACCAATTCGATGCTGGTGAATATTGAAAGAGTGGAAATTGTAAAAGGTCCCACTTCGACCTTATACGGAAATGGCGATCCCGGGGGTACTATTAATTTAGTTACAAAAAAACCGCTCAGGCAAAAAGAATCTGAAATAAATATTTATGGAGGCACTTGGGATCATTTTAGAATTTCAGGCGATAATACCGGCCCTTTAAATAAAAAGAAAACCTTGCTCTACAGGATTAATGCAGGTTATGATAATACAAAATCTTTCCGTGATATTTTTTATTCAAAAGCTTACCAGGTGGCGCCTTCATTGTCTTTTATTCCGAACGACAGACTATCGCTTAATATTGATTTTTCTTTGTCGCATGTCAACACGATTCTCGACAGGGGGCAACCGGGGATTTTAGATGATGTTAATCTTCTTTCAACTCCTATTAAGCTGATGGTGAGCCAGCGGGGAGATTATCTGCATGAAACAGATATAGCTTCCATCGCTTCATTCTCTTATAAAATAAACGACCGCCTAAGTTACAACCTCGGTTATCTGAATTATATCACCCAGCAAAATGTGGCCGATCATGGTTTAGAAAATTACATCTCGAACGATTCAATTGGTCTGTATTTTACAAAATGGAGATACCATACCGTTACCAACACCCTCTCAAATTATTTTTCTTATAAATTCAAAACCGGAAAGCTGAATCATCAACTGGTAGCGGGTTATGATTATATTCAAAGTAAAATAAAATTAGACCAAAATTATTTTGAACTTCCCGATAAGTTTGGAGAAGGAAGTGGAATTGTGGGCACTTTCAATTTAAGAAATCCAGTTTATTTTAAACGACCTGTTAATACTTATCAACTCTCAGATTTTGATTCGGATGCTACAGAAGTGGACGGAGACGTTTATCATACGCAGGGAATTTATTTCCAGGATGAGATTAGCCTCAACCGCTGGAAATTACTGGTAGGCCTGAGAGAAGAATTTTATAAAGGCCAGGGCGAGGACGATGATGATGAAATAGATCAGCAGGTTTTTCTTCCTCGTGTGGGGCTTGTTTATGCGATCAGAGATAATCTTAGCGCTTACGCAACTTACAATAAAGGGTTTGATCCTTTTGAAGCATCAGGCAGCGTACAGGAGTTTGATGAGCCAATAAAACCCCAGATAAGTGAACTCTACGAAACAGGAATGAAAGCTAATTTTTTCTCCGGGAAATTGGCTGCATCCCTTGCCGTTTACCAATTGACAGTTGAGAACGTTGCTGTATATGCTAACGACATTGGCAACCCGGATCTATTTGTACAGGAAGGTAAGGTAAGATCAAGAGGTGTTGAATTAGAAGCTAATGGAAATATTACACCCAGCCTGAGTGCCAGCTTTGCTTATGCCTTATGCGATGCAAAAATTACCAAAAGCAAGACACCATCAGGGGTAGGAAAGAGATTAGAAAATGCTCCGCGAAATTCGGGAAGCAGTTGGATAAAATACGAATTTAGAAAAGGGAGCCTAAAAGGTTTTGCTATTTCGGCGGGTTATCTTCAGGGTGGAAAAAGAACCACGTTAGATCCTTCCATCTCTTTGCCGGGATATATTATTTTTAATGGCGCGGTTCAATATACCTACCAGCATTTTACGATTGCTTTGCGAGCAGAAAATCTTACCAATAAAACTTATTGGATGGCTGCTTACAATAATGTAAGTAAATGGTCGGGAGAACCAAGGAACATCATGGTGAATTTGAGGTACAAATTTTAATTTGATAAAACGAATGAACCCATCTTTACTGAAATATTTATGCATCCCCCCTGATTTTGTTACATTGAATTGCCAAAGCATCCCTGGCTTTCTTACAAACTTAAAAGCAATCACTTTTTGATTATCTGATTTTAACGAAAAAATTTTAATACATAAAGTCTTATTTAAGGAGGAAAGGACGGATTTAATATTTAAATTAAAAATTCGTAATTAATGTTCGTTCAATAATAATAGTCTGATTCGTCCAAGGGTTTATTATAAATAATTTATGGAAGTCTGATGGATGAGGCAGTGAATAATAAAGGGCTATAGTGTTTTTCCCGAACAATGGATTTATAAAATGAATATGTTTGTAATAAAAAAATAAGTTTATGAAATACTTTTTTACTTTATTTGTTTCTTTACTGATCACGGCCATTTCAATGGCCCAGGTACCAATGCCAACTACCGC
>JBDTKU010000049.1:0-8802 GCA_039935135.1 Ginsengibacter sp.
TCAATCAGCCATTCATGAGCACCATTGTTTTGTTCAGTAAAAAAAACTGGTGCAGCAGTATAATCTTTAACCAAAGAATTTGTTTTTGCAGAGGCAATCGCAATCGCATTATCCGCATTTTCAACAATTACCTCTTCGCCAAACGCATTCATAAAATGTTTCAGTCTGCCCGATACCTTTATCTTAAATGGCTTAAGGGAAGTAAACTGAATGGTATCTCCAATCAAATAGCGCCAAAGGCCTCCATTAGTAGTAATTACCAAAGCATAATTTTTATGCAATTCCACTCTTTTAAGGCCAATAGTTTTCGCACCAGGCTTCCCATATTCGTCAACAGGCAAAAATTCATAAAAAATTCCATGATCTGTATAAAGCAACAGTCCTTCGTCGTCCCACATATTTTGCGCAGCAAAAAAACCTTCGCTCGCGTTGTACATTTCCAAATAATTTATCGGAGCACCAATTAATTTATTGATTTGCTCACGGTAAGGCGTAAACGAAACTCCACCATGCATGTATAATTCCAAATTGGGCCAGACTTCTTTCAAAGTCTTTTTTCCTGAAATTTCAAGAATTCGTTTTATTAAAATGATCGTCCAGGTAGGAACCCCCGCCAGTGAAGTAACATTTTCATGAACCGTGGTAGAGGCGAGTTGTTCTATCTTACTTTCCCATTCATCCAGCAGCGCAATTTTAAGTTCCGGCGTCCTGATCCAATGTCCCCAGAAAGGTGTATTCTGCATCAGCACTGCACTAAGGTCGCCATACTGAATGTCCTCAAAAAGATTATAGACCTGGTGGCTTCCGCCAACGACAAGACTTTTGCCGGTTAGCAAATCGCTATCGGGGAAATTTTTATAGTAATTAGTAAGCACATCTTTTGATCCCTTAAAATGATTGTCTTTCAAACTCTCATCGCTTATGGGGATGAATTTACTCTTATCCGAAGTGGTGCCGCTGCTTTTTGCAAACCAGTTAATAGGCGTATTCCAAAGAATATTTTGTTCACCGGCCATCATCCTTTTGATGTAGGGTTTGAGGTCATTATACTCATGAATGGGGATGGTATTTTTAAAATCCTTTATAGTAAACAGCCTTGAAAATTTATATTTTCTACCAATCTCCGTGTACTGCGCCTGCGTAACCAAATGCTGCAAAACATTTCGCTGTGCGGGTATCGGGTATTTGATCCAATTTTCTACGCCCCAGAGGCGCATCCTTGCCAATTGTGATATGACAGGACTTAGAAATTTCAATTTATTTGGTTAAATTGTTTATTTGGCAATTGGTTCATTACTCTTTTGAAATGGTACAAATTAATCATTTAAATACATCTGAATGTAAATAATCTTTTCTCTTTAATTCAAAGTTCCTTCCAAGATATAATTTGCGCACCTGCTCATTTTTGGCCAATTCTTCTGCTGTGCCTTCCACAAAGATCTTTCCTTCTATCAAAAGATAAGCACGGTCGCAAATAGACAGCGTCTCATTTACATTGTGATCAGTGATTAAAATGCCAATATTCTTATAGCGTAGTTTGGTAACTATGGATTGGATATCCTCCACTGCGATTGGGTCGATACCGGCAAAAGGTTCATCCAGTAATATAAATTTCGGATCTACTGCAAGAGCGCGTGCAATTTCAGTTCTTCTTCTTTCACCGCCACTTAATACATCTCCGTTGCTTTTTCGAACATGCTCCAAATTAAACTCTGCGATTAAGATTTCTAATTTTTCTTTCTGCTCTTTTTTGGTAAGTTTGGTCATCTCCAGCACCGCAGCAATATTATCCTCCACAGTAAGTTTTCGAAATACACTTGCTTCCTGGGGCAAATATCCTAATCCCAATTTGGCTCTTTTAAACATTGGAAGCCTGGTAATGTCCAGTTCATTCAAAAAAACATTTCCATCGTCTGACTTTACCAGGCCAACAACCTGGTAAAAAGAAGTCGTTTTTCCTGCTCCGTTGGGGCCCAGCAATCCAACGATTTCTCCCTGGCTCACGTGGAAGGAAACCTTGTCATTGACGGTACGTTTACCATATTTTTTAGTGAGGTCTTTTGCAAAAATTGTCTGGTTCAAAAAAATTGTTTTTATAAAAATACGTGAATGAAAATTAAGGGAAGTACTGTTTTTGAATTAACAAAAGTTAAGAAAGCTTATATTCTTTAGTTAAAAGATCAGTTGGAATCCTTAAAATTCTATTAAATAATCTGATCATTTTAAGCGACAATGGTTGTTTGTAATTCAGCACTTTACTTATAGTTCCTTTATCCCCATATTCTCTCGCAATATCAGCGGGCTTGTATCCAAATTCTTCCATTCTTATTTTAATGATTTCTACAGGATCAATATCAGAAACTGGCCATTTGGTTTCCTGATATTTATTCATAAGATATGCTAAAAGCATTTTTTCTTTATGCTCTGAAGTTCCTTTGACTGATTCTCTTAATTGCTCATATCGGGCGGCTGCCTTTTTATATGCGACTTCATTTTCAATTAAAAACCATTGTTGTTCAGGCATATTATAATTTTTAAATAGTTTCAGGATCAATTTTATTATATTCATTATGAGTTCCTATAAATCTAATTTCCACAATTTCATCGACATAATCAATATAGGTTATAAGGCGATAGTTATTTTGAACAATTTCAAATCTTGCTCTGTTATTTTTAATCATTTTTGCTTTTGGAAAATCAAGCAAAACATCCTGCTTCTTCTTCCAGATTACTTTTTCAACTACTAATTTCCAAACAGCAACACTTTTTCTTGAATTAGCATGTTTTTTCCCAAAGTTTATTATTTTTTCGGTAAAAATGATTATCATACTTGCAGGAATTTGTCACTGTTTGATAAAGCCGAACCGATGTCAAAATTAATGCAAAGTTGGTGATTTACCAACCTTTTACTATTTTACATTTTTTTATTAATATTTAAAACCGCAGTTATTTAATGTGCTTCCAGCCAACTTTCACCAACTCCCAGTTCTGCTTCTACCGGCACGTCATTTGGCAACTTCAATGCATTTTTCATCAAATCTAGAATAATTGGTTTAATCATTTCTACTTCTGATTTATGCGTATCGAAAACCAGTTCGTCATGAACCTGCAAAATCATTTTTGATTTAAAATTATGTTTTTGAAACTCGCGATGAATATCAATCATGGCCAGCTTTATCATATCTGCGGCGGTACCTTGTATGGGAGAATTAATAGCATTTCTTTCCGCATAGCCGCGCACAGTCCAGTTGGATGAATTAATATCTTTTAGCCAGCGCTTTCTGCCCATTAGCGTTTGTACATACCCGTTAGTTTTACAAAATAATTTTGTCTCATCCATATACTTCTGAATAAGGGCAAATTCCTTTTTATAAGCATCAATTATTTCTTTTGCTTCAGTTCTGCTTACACCAATATTTTCAGCAAGGCCAAAAGCGCTTTGTCCGTAAATAATTCCAAAGTTTACGCTTTTAGCTTTGTAGCGCATTTCTTTAGTTACCTCATTTTCATCTACATTAAAAACTTTAGCAGCCGTAGCCGTATGAATATCTTTTCCCTGGCGAAATGCATCTGACATTGCCGGGTCGCCACTTATAGCAGCAACAATTCGTAATTCTATCTGTGAATAATCCGCTGAAATAATAACATGGTCGCTGTTTCGCGGAATAAATGCTTTCCTAATTTCGCGGCCTCGCGCCGTACGGATAGGAATGTTTTGCAAATTGGGATTATTACTACTAAGCCTTCCTGTAACTGCAATTGCCTGTCCATAACAGGTATGCACACGCGAAGTTTTTTTATTAATCAATTGCGGCAGCGCATCTACATAAGTTGACTTCAATTTCGTGAGCTCCCTGAAGTTTAATATATCTTCTACGATGGGATTTTCTTTTGCCAGTTTAAGCAGAACATCTTCTCCTGTAGCATGCTGGCCACCTTTCGTCTTTTTTGTTTTGGAATCAATCCGCATCACTTCAAAAAGCACTTCTCCTAATTGTTTGGGTGAGGCCAGGTTGAATCTTATTCCCGCTTGCTCATACACACTTTCTTCTGATTTTTTAGCTTCTGCTTCCAGTTCTGTTGAATAATGATTGAGGAAATCAGTATCTACATTTACTCCTTCGTATTCCATATCCATAAGCACTTTTATCAGAGGAGATTCCACTTCTTCAAAAACCTTTTCTACCTCCTTTGATTTCAGCATTGGCATGAAAACTTCTTTCAACTGCAATGTAATATCAGCATCTTCAACTGCATATTCTTTGGCATCTTCCACCTCCACATCGCGCATATTTCCCTGGCCTTTGCCTTTTTTCCCAATCAATTCAGTTATGGAAACCGGAACATAATCCAAATATTGAGCACTGAGCAAATCCATATTTCTTCTGCCATCACTTTCAATTACATAATGCGCCAACATGGTATCGAATAACTTTCCTTTTACGTCAATACCATACCATTTTAAAACAATCAAATCATATTTTATATTCTGGCCTACCCACAATTTGGATTCATCACTAAAAAGCGGTAGAAAATATTGAAGAATTTCCCGCGTTCTTTTTTCATCTGTTGGACAAGGGATATAATAGCCTTCTCCTTTTTTGTAAGAAAAACTAAGACCTACTAACTCCGCTTCGTTGGGATCAATATTAGTTGTTTCAGTATCAAAGGAAATTTCTTGTTGCTCCGATAGTTTTATAACCAGGGATTTTATTTCTTCTTCGCCTTCAACCAGCATATAATTATGCGGTGTATTGGTGATATTTTTATCTGCCGCAAGCCCGGTTTTTTCTTCAACTATTTCTTTTTCTTCCTTTTTAGAAGGGATAAGAATTTCATTGGCATTGCCGAAAAGATCAGTTTGAACAACTTTTTTTTCTACCACAAAAACATTGTATTCTTCGCCCAATATTCTTTTGCCCAAAGTTTTGAATTCCAATTCCGCAAAAATGGATTTCAACGCTTCAGTATTGTAAGGTTTAATTTTAAAATTTTCTTCATTAAACTTGCAGGGAACATCCGTGATGATGGTGGCCAGCTTTTTACTTAAAATTGCCATTTCTTTTCCCGCTACTACTTTTTGCCCTAACGCTCCTTTAATATTTTCCGCGTCAGCAATCACGTTTTCCAGCGTATCGTATTTCGCTAATAATTTCGCTGCTGTTTTTTCTCCCACTCCAGCAATACCGGGAATATTATCACTCGCATCGCCCATCAAACCAAGGATATCAATAACCTGTTTTACATTTTTGATTCCCCACTTTTCACACACTTCTTTTTCGCCCATTATTTCCACCTTTCCACCCTGGTAACCCGGTTTATAAATCTTAATATTTTCAGTAACCAATTGACCAAAATCCTTATCAGGCGTTACCATAAAAACCTTGTAGCCTTCTTTTTCAGCCTGCTGCGCTAAGGCACCAATAATATCATCCGCTTCGTAACCGTCGCATTCGATGCAGGGCAGATTAAATCCTTCAATTATTTTTTTTATATCAGGAATAGCAGCTATTAAATCTTCAGGCGCTTCCTGTCTTTGCGCCTTATAAGCCGCAAAATCAATGTGACGTTCAGTTGGAGCTATTGTATCAAAAGCTACCGCCAGATGAGTGGGATTTTCCTTACTGATCAGGTCAGCTAATGTGTTGGTAAATCCAAATTGAGCATTGGTATTTTTTCCTTTTGTGGTGATTATCGGGCTTCGAATCAAAGCGTAATAAGCACGATAAATGAGCGCCATCGCATCAAGCAGAAATAACTTTTTTTCCATCTGGTAAATTTACGAAATAGTAATAACGGAAAATAAAGTTGAAGTTTAAATAAGAAATGTTTTGCTTTTTTTACCAAACAGGAATTCTCAATATTTGTTTTTTTACTACAAATCAAAACCTTGAACCAAGATAATAGGGCAACATATCGCGCCATGTAGGCCAGTCGTGTGGCATATCAGTTCCCCAGATATCCAATTCATAATTGATTCCTTTGTCGTACAATACTTTGGCAAATCTTCCGGAAGCGCCCGGGTCTTCGTGGCTGCCACTTCCTGAAAGGATATGAATGTGGTGGCTTTTGCGGATATGATTCAAATACCATTCGTCTTCAAGTCCCGGCATATAATTCATAGGCGAATTATAAAAAACCTGATCATCATTATAACCTTTTGTGTATTCGTGCAAATCATAGACCCCGCTCATTGCGATAACGCCATCAATAATATCCGGCCTTTTTAAAAATAAATTCATACTGTGTAAAGCACCAAAACTAGCGCCACACGTGATGATAGGCGTTTCATTAGAAGTACTGTTTTTGATAAAAGGAATTACATCGTTAAAAACATACTGATTAAACTCATTATGTCGGATGGCTTTATGTTCGCCCCACATTGTAGGATGCATCCAGCTTTCATTGTTCATGCTGTTGATAGAAAAAACTTTTACTTTTCCTGAATCAATAAATGGTGCTATCGAATCAATCATCTGGAATCTTTCATATTCGAGAAAATCTGCCGCAGCCGTAGGGATGAGCAAAAGGGCGAAACCATAATCGCCATAAGTAGCAATCGGCATTTCCTTTTTTACAGAAGGGCTGTACCATGAAGTAAGTTCTCTTTTCATTGATAAGTTTATTTGATGAAAGTAATAAATTTTATAACCCAATCATCCCAGTTTTTCAGCCAGTTTTTCTTTAACCTCACCAAACCATTCCTTTTTTATAATACTTAAAATAATGCTGTCTCTTCTTATTCCCGCATCTCTTGTGGGCTGATGGTTTCTTAAAACTCCTTCTACTTTACAACCAATAGATTTCATCGCGGCGATGCTTCGTTCATTATTATTGTCAGCGCGAAATTCTACTCTTTCCATATCCATCTTTTCAAAAGCGAACGAGAGCAAAAGGAGTTTGCAATGCTTGTTTAGGCCTGTTCCCTGGAATTCTTTTCCGTACCAGGTATATCCCAACTGCAAAGTTTTATAAGGAAGATTGATGTCGTAAAATCGTGTGCTGCCTGCATATTTATTTGCTTTTTTATCAAACACAACAAATGGATATTCCTTGCCGGATTCTTTTGCCTGAAGCGCAAAATTGATATAATTTTTTAAACCCTCTTCGCCTGCAGCGCTTAACAGCGAATACTTCCAGGTGTCGGGCTCATTCAATGAAATAGGAAGGAGGTTTACAAAATCTTCTTGTTTCAATGGCTTTAGAAGAACTCTTTCATCCTCCAAAGTATAATCTTCCTGTAAATTGAAATTCATGTTTAAAAATTTGACAACAAAATAAGATTACCTTTTATTTGTCGGTTTACTGGAATGTGTTTATTAATTAAAGATAATTTCATGTGACTAATTTTTATTTAATTTCAACCTCTTTTTTAAAAATAAATTGAATGGACAAACCGACTTCTTATTGCGAAGCAGTGATGACAATGGAGAAAAATAATCTTCACCGCATTTATCATGACCAATTTTATGGATTCCCGATTAATGATGACAATGAGCTTTTTGGGAGATTGATTCTTGAAATCAACCAGGCCGGTTTAAGTTGGTCCACCATTTTAAACAAGCAGGAAAATTTCAGAAAAGCCTATAAAAATTTCAACTTAAAAAAAATTGCCTCCTTTAAAGAAAAAGATTTTGAAAGGCTGATGAACGATGCAGGAATTATTAGAAACCGCCTCAAAATTAATGCAGCGATTGAAAATGCCAAAGCAATTTTGCAACTGCAAAAGGAGTGTGGTTCTTTTAAAAAATGGATTGAATATCATCATCCAAAAACGAAAGAGGAATGGGTGAAAATTTTTAAAAACACTTTTCGGTTTACCGGTGGTGAAATTGTAAATGAATTTTTGATGAGTACGGGGTATTTGCCAGGAGCGCATATTGAAAGTTGCCCAATTTATAAAAAGGTTTTGAAAGCAAAGCCGGCATTTGTAAAATAGCGCTCAGCAGTAAACGAAGTTTTAATGAAGATTTTTAATTTGGCCACACACAACTTATTACCGTTCGATAGAAATCCTATAAAAAAGTTCAAAATCCGGATGTAATATTTTCATAGAATATTTTAAAATCTTCAATATCTTTAATTCTAAAATATAAAAGATATGAAAAAAATCCTTCTTTCCCTAACAACCCTTTTATTATTTTTTGCTGCCAAAGCCCAAACTGCAGATGATATTATTGCAAAGCATATTGACGCTATCGGAGGCAAAGAAAAACTTTCACAAATAACTTCCATTAATAGCGAAAGCACCACTGAAATTATGGGTAACGAAGCTTCTTCCAAAACCACTATTTTAAATGGGAAAGGTTATAAAAATGTGATGGATTTTAATGGGCAACAAATCGTCCAGGTGGTTACAGATAAAGGTGGATGGGCAATCAATCCTTTTGGAGGATCTACCTCGGCCACTGCAATTACTCCCGAGCAATATAAATCCAGTGAAGATGGAATTTATTTTGACCCTTTGTATAATTACGCAGAAAGGGATGCTAAAGTGGAACTTGAAGGCCAGGAAAAAGTAGGCGATATAAATGCGTACAAAATAAAATACACCAATAAAGACAGCGCAGTAGCTACTTTTTTTATTGATCCGGCCACCAATTATATTATCAAGACGGTGAAAACTGCAGAGGTGCAAGGCCAGCCCACTGATGTTACCATCAGCTATTCAGATTTTAAGAAAACAGATTTCGGAATAGTTCTCCCTCACTCCAGCACAATTGATATGGGACAATTTAATTTAAAAAATACCACTACCAAAGTAGAAATAAATAAGGAAGTAGATCCTTCTATTTTTGATAT
>JBDTKU010000050.1:0-4432 GCA_039935135.1 Ginsengibacter sp.
TATATCGATGGAACAAAGGAACCTTCTGAAGTGCAGGACAAATACAAAAGCCAAATTGAAAAGACAGGAGATTTCGTTAGCAAAGAATCAACGACCATAAAATAAATTTAATAAAATATTTTTTATGAAAAATGAAGAACTCAAACGTTCTTCATTTTTTTTGTAACCGTTGCCCGACGGGCTTATATAATGCATATATCATCTTTAGACACTTCAAAATAAAAGTCAGCGTTATTTGTTGGCTTACTGATTTAATATTGAAGCAATAGGGTAATTTAGCCCAATGGTATTGCTTTTAAAACTTATTCTCGTAGTCTTCTACTGGCATTGATATACAGAAATTTAATTAAAACCTTTTAGCTGGAATAATTTGGCAATAACCTCAATTAAAAAATTTTGTTTAGATAATTCTCTTAATTTCGAATGCAATAAATTATATGAAAAACGCAACCATAATTTTCAGGATTCTTTTGGGGTTTCTCTATTTGGTCTTTGGCCTGGATTACTTTCTTCATTTTATTCCTTATCAACCTCATCACACCGGCAATGCTGCTGCATTTAAAAATGGCTTAAAAGCAGCAGGCTATTTTTATCCCATGCAAAAAACGATACAGGTTGCCGCTGGTGTATCTTTATTAATTAACCGCTACGCTCCTTTTTCTGCTGTGGTGCTTTTCCCTATCAGCCTGAACGTTTTGTTGTTCCATACTATCCTCGCCCCTTCTGGTTGGCTGATGGGCGTTTTTCTTGTGGTTCCAAACCTGTTTTTGGGATATGCCTACCGCAAGTACTATAGCAGTATGTTTATAAGAAAGCCTCTTGTTTAAAAAAGGCATCTTTTCTTTCGTTAAAATACGATAGGATAAAAAGAATGAAGCTTCCAAATCTCATTTGGAATAAGGAAAGGAGGTATTGCTTACTCCCAAATCAGGAAAATATTTTTCGTTTGTTGATAGCCGTTATACAAATTAAAAATTCAATAAATTTGTTCGTTTACTGCGTTTTAAAACTCACAAACTATTTAATCGATTGAAATATCCGGCTCCACCTGATTCCGGTATTTCCATAGCTAAACCAAATTAGTGAGGCTTTTCCAACTACGTGATCTTCTGGAACAAAGCCCCAGTAGCGGCTATCCAGAGAATTATGACGATTATCACCCATCATCCAATAATAATTCATCTTGAAAGTATAAGAAGTGGCAACCTTGTCATTGATAAAATATTTTCCGTTTTTTTCTTCAAACTTATTTCCTTCATACGTATCAATACAACGATGATATCGTCTTACATTCTCAGGAGTCAATGAAATAGTAGCACCTTTTTTAGGAATCCAGATTGGGCCAAAATCATCTACCGTCCAACCGTTGCCCGCTTCATAAGGAAATAAGAAAGGGCTTTTATCATAATCAAGTAACGGTTGTGGCTCAATATCCTTTACCAGTGGTATCATCTTCAATTGCAGCTTTTCAGCATCACTCATACCGATAATGTAAGAATTGGTGCCTGCCATCTGCACTTGGTTTTTATTGGGGTCATTGGTATCAAGAATTCCTATATTATTTAACTGGTCAGGATCAAGAGTACCTGTAGTAGTAACCAAATAATTGAATTCATGATGTTCGGGCAAAGCCTGCTTTACCCCATCTATATAAATGACTCTGTTTTTAATTTGCAAAGTATCACCGGCAATTCCTACACATCTTTTAATAAAATTTTCCCGCTTATCCACCGGCCTCGTGATGATAAGATCGCCATATTGATCCAGCACTCTTTGTCGCGCTTCCTGCTCTGAGATATGATCCGCCATCATTCTACCTTGTATCTCCTGGTAATAAGTGATCTGCGAGCCATGTTGCGCATCATTGATTAACGTATCGTTTACAGGGAAATTAAACACTACCACATCTTTTCTTTTCACGGGCTTGGGAAACCAACGGGTATAAGGTATTTCAATCCAGGTTACGTATGATTTCGTATTAGTTCCTATAATGGTATGATGCATAAAAGGCAAGGCCAGCGGGGTTTCAGGGATTCTTGGACCATACGCAAATTTGCTAACGAACAAAAAGTCATTCACTAATAAAGTTTTTTCCATTGAAGGAGTAGGAATCGTATAAGCCTCAAAAACAAAAGTTCTAATGAGCGTAGCCGCTACGATTGCAAAAACAGCAGCGTCAATCCATTCACGAATCGCACCCTTTTTATAATTATTAACCACCATTGTGCCCGCAAATCTTTCCTGGTCAGAAAAACCGAGATACGGAAAATAAATAAAAGGAAAAAAGACAGTAAGAAAGTGATGTCCCAGGCCAAAGCGGCCAAAATGTTCTACAAATTTTATGTTGATCCAGATCGTGATAAATTGTCCGGCAATAGGAATAAGCTGAAGAAAAAACCATATCTTATTCAACTGCATTTTCTCCACCATACACCAGGTGTTATATAACGGGATTAAAGCTTTCCATGGCGTAATTCCTGCTTTTTTAAACATTCCATATAAACCAATAAGAACTGCGACAGAAGCGATGATAAAGAGAAGTAAACCTATACTCATGAGCTAATTTTTTTTAACGAAAACAAATGTACCATATTAAATTTCTTAATAAAATACCGGGAGAAAATAGTTATCATTAGTTTAACACGAAAAGGTTTGAAATTAAAAAAACTAAGACAACTCCTTATTAAAAATTTCATTTACCTCGGCGGCATTATTCATCAAAAGCAAATGGCCGGCGTTTTTTATTTTATATTCAGGATCCAATATCTTCCCGATAGGAAAAATGTGATCTTTCGTTCCATGAATGTGAATGTAATTAGGAGGAATCCATTCGTTTTGCCAATTTACCACCTGGTCAATCGCCCAATTGCTGTATTGCAGATTAAGATGATTACGATATTCCCTGAGCAATATTTTTTCTTCTTTAGTTTCTACACCGAGATTAAAATTTTCTATCGGCTCAAGGATGGGATAAGGCTTCATTGGGATTAACCTGTTCAAATTCAAAGCCGAAGTAAGTTTCATGTAAAAAGGCAATTCATTTCGGCAGCAAACACTCGAAACAAGAATGATTTTTTCTACCGGAATCAGTTTGGCAATCTCTACAGACATCATCCCTCCAAATGATAAACCGATTAACAACGGGTTAGGATGAAGAATTTCCTGCTGCATTCTCTTTGCATACGATCCAATGGTTTCATGCTTTTCAGGAATTTTCCATTGGATAAAATGAACCTCATTTGCACCAAAATCAACTTTTGAAAAAACCCTTTCATCGGCTCCGAAACCACTGATGCAATAAATGTGTTTCATATTAATTGTGATGCCGGTTAAAAAAGGCTTTTAAAAAGTATTCAATTTATTTTTTAGGTAAAACATAATTTTCTACATCATCCGCTGTTATCATTTTGCCGGAAAGGATTATCAATCTTTCTATTACATTTCTCAATTCACGAACATTTCCTGTCCATTTATATTTTTGCAAAAGGTCCAGCGCTTTTTTATCCATATCCTTTTTTGGCTGTCCGTATTCTGTAGCAATGTCCGTTAAAAAACGATCTACCAACATTGGAATATCAGAGGAACGTTCGTTTAATGTAGGCACATGTAAAATAATAACGCCAAGCCGGTGATACAAATCGAGACGGAAATTTTTATTTTCTACTTCTTTTAAAAGATCTTTATTCGTTGCTGCAATCACTCTTACATCAACGTTTATATCGCGGTCCGCTCCTACCCTTGTTATCTTGCCTTCCTGCAATGCGCGCAAAACTTTTGCCTGCGCATTCAAGCTCATGTCGCCGATCTCGTCTAAAAATAAAGTACCTCCACTTGCCTGCTCAAATTTTCCGATTCGTTGTTTTACGGCAGAAGTAAAACTTCCTTTTTCGTGTCCGAATAATTCACTTTCTATCAATTCTCCGGGAATGGCTGCGCAATTCACTTCTACCAATGAACCCGCGCTACGGGCACTCTTCTGGTGAATCCATCTTGCAACCAATTCTTTCCCTGCGCCGTTTTCGCCTGTGATTAAAACTCTTGCTTCTGTAGGCGCTATTTTTTCAATGGTATCTTTTATTTTTCGTATGGGCAAAGAATCTCCCACAATTTCCTGCACTTTATTTACCCTTCTTTTCAGCACTTTTGTTTCGGCCACTAAGGTGTTTTTGTCCATCGCGTTGCGAAGCGTAATCAGCATGCGGTTGAGGTCTGGTGGTTTTGAAATATAATCGTAAGCACCTTTCTTTACCGCCTCTACAGCAGTTTCAATATTTCCATGGCCGCTAATTATTATTATCGGCACGTCAGGATTGATCTCCTTGGCTTTTTCTAAAAATTCAATCCCATCCAGCTTAGGCATTTTAATATCGCAAAGAACAAGATCATAAGTTTTTACCCTGAACTTGTTTAATCCTTCTTCACCATCAGAAGC
>JBDTKU010000051.1:0-3156 GCA_039935135.1 Ginsengibacter sp.
TCATAAATAATCGGTTTTATTCTTGATAAAAAAGCATTCATGCTTTCTCCAGAGCTTTTGGGGAATAAAGTGGAATCGCTGGCTTTGGCCACTGATATGAAATAATTGGGAGAACATTCCGGAAAAAATTTGTCGTTACTATAATGATGATGATTGCCATTGCTGAACCAGAAGCGGCCACAATAAGTTTCAAATTTCTTCCAGTCGTCGGTAGTTTTATCCCCGGTGTAGCTGGTGTACATCGCTTCCAGGGTTTTGCGAAGCATAATGCCATATTTACTTTTTTGATCGTAAAATATATCGCGGCCTGAAAGAGCAGCTTCATATAAATAATAAGCCAATTGCTTTTGCTGAAGACTTAGCTGGTTAAAGCCCGGCGCTTCGTAGCGCAGCACCTGGATGTCTGCAAATGATTGGGCGGCCACTTTAAAAGAGGGATCATAAGATACAGCAGCAGTGTCATTCATAGTAGTATTGTCTTTATCAGAAGCCTCATTGTTTTGGCTTCCATTATTATTGCAGGATGCAAGTAAAAAAATAAAACCGGAAACTAAAAACCATTTTATTTTATTCATACGTATCTTTTTTAAATTACAATATAAGAATTAAAAAAGAAGGAGAGAGGATTTTCGTTTGCGCTGGTGTTGATTCCCCCTGATAAAAATAAAAATGCGAAGCATCGAACCATATTGTAATCCCGAAAGCCTACAGGAGGGTTTAACCCGTCGCTTTTTAATCATCTTTTTCTAACTTAAAAATCTCATTTACAGTAGTTTTAAACACCTCGGAAATTTTTATTGAGAGCACAGTGGAAGGCACATATCTTTCTGCTTCAATGGAGTTTATTGTTTGACGGGAGACACCTATTTTGTCTGCCAAATCCTGCTGTGTAAGATTCAGCTTTGCTCTTTCAACTTTTAAAGTGTTTTTCATTACCTGCCTTTTTTTAGAAGATAATAGATAATCATATAAACAATCAGCATACTCATTACAATTCCCTGGCCTGTTAAATCCTGTGGCGGATCTTTAAAAAGTAAATCAACAAATGGTTTAATTATTACATAGAGAACTGCCCATGAAAAGGCAAACGCCATAGATTTTAGCCTGATGATAATAGTCATTTCGTCTTCTATCTTATCCCTTGAAATAGCGATAAAAAACAAACCTAATATGAAGAAATTAAATGCAATTAATTTAAAAAATTCCTTTTGAGATTGGATAATTTCAATGTTCATCGATTTGACAATAATCGGTGGGACGAACGCTAAAATAATCACTGCAATTCCTATTATCTTAAAATACTTAGGTAATAATCCGATCTTTTTCTTGCTTACTTTACTTTCCATTTTGACAAATTTGTTTTCCTAAATAGCAAATGTAGTTTACATATTGACAACTTCCAAGAACGATTGAAATTAATTTACTTCTGATTACATAGTCGCACTTTTGTACCGTTTTGTTAGAAGCCAACATCGGCAGGGAAAATAAAAATGCGTAGCATCGAACCATATTGTAATCCCAAAAGATTTCGGGAAGTTTTAACCCTGGTTTTAGAAACAATCCCAGTAAACGAAGAAAAAAGCATTATTTTTATTTTGTATTGCGGTTCACCAACAATTTATTTCAACGTAAACAAATCATTTTATGAAATTATCAAGAAGAAAATTTATCAGGAATAGTTCTTTGTCTATGGCAGGTACTATGTTTTTGCCTAAAAGTATGTTGCATAGTTTTCCTTTGAAAGGAAGCCACATCTTAGGTTTGCAATTGTATTCTGTTCGTGATGATATGAAAACTGATCCTTCAGGAACTTTAAAACTGCTTGCCGACATGGGCTATAAAAATGTAGAGCACGCCAATTATATTGATGGCAAGTTTTATGGTTATGCGCCAACTGAGTTTAAAAAACTGCTGGATGGCCTTGGTTTAAAAATGCCCAGCGGTCACACGGTAATGAATGCAAGCGATTATGATGCATCAAAAAATGATTTCACTGATAAATGGAAACAAACGATTGCAGATGCCAAAACAGCAGGACAGAATTATGTGATAAGTCCGTGGCTTGATGAAAACCTTCGTAAAAATTATGATGATCTTGTTGGGTTTCTTGAAGTGTTTAATAAGTGTGGCGAACTCTGTCAACAATCGGGTTTAAAATTTGGTTATCACAATCATGATTTTGAATTCAAATATTCATTGAACGGCAAAAAGATCTATGATATTATTTTGGAGAACACTGATCCCAAATTGGTAATACAACAATTGGATATTGGCAATATGTATGGCGCAGGAGGAAGGGCTTTAGATGTTATAAAGCAGCACCCTGGCAGGTTTGAGAGCATGCATGTAAAAGATGAAATTAAATCTTCTGGTAAGGGAGAGATGAATGATGAATATGAAAGCACCGTTTTGGGCAAAGGAATTTTGCCGGTGAAAGAAATCGTAGATCTTGCTAAAAAGATCGGGGGAACTACGGAATTTATTATTGAGCAGGAATCTTACCAGGGAATGACGCCCATCGATTGCGCGAAAGAAGATTTGGCTGTGATGAAAGGGTGGGGATACTGAGCGGTCGGTACCGCAGGTCAAACAGCGGATAAGGAAATCCTTTTGCAGAGGACACCTTTCCCAGAGGTGACACCTTTTCAAAAGGTGTCACCTCTGCAAAAACTACAACCATCAACTTTCAACTATCAACCACATGCCTTCCTTCCAATTATCTCCCCAGCAAATAGAAAGCTATAAAAATGATGGCTATGTAATTGTCAAAAATTTTTTAAAGGAAAAAGAAATTGACAAATTATATGCTATTGCGACGGATGATGTTATGTTGCGAAAAAATGCATTTGATCTGAACGATCAATCCGGGAAAAAGACAAAGCTTACTCTGTGGTACGCACCCGGAAACGATGCTTACAGCTTGCTTACAAAAAGCGAACGTATGATAAATTCTGTGGACAAATTAATGGAAGGCGATACACCGGTTTGCCATTTTCACAGCAAGCTGATGCAGAAGGAACCTAAAGTAGGCGGTGCATGGGAGTGGCACCAGGACTATGGTTATTGGTATAAAAATGAATTTCTTTTTCCTGACCAGATGATGTCTGTAATGATTGCTATCACGGAAGCCAACAAAGAAAACGGTTGTTTGCAGGT
>JBDTKU010000052.1:0-5802 GCA_039935135.1 Ginsengibacter sp.
TGGAAGAACTTTCGTTGCTTATCATTGGCGGAGGAAATGTGGCTTTTGAAAAATTAAATGCGGTCTTAAATAATTCTCCTCAAACAAAAATAAAATTGGTGGGAATTGAAATCAACAACCTCATAAAAACCCTTGCGGAAAAATCAGAAAACGTTGAATTATGTGAACGAGCTTACACTTCTCATGATATTGAGGAAGCGGATCTTGTGATTGCCGCAGTCAACGATTTTGTTACTAGTGAACAAATAAAAACTGAAGCTAAAGAAAAAAGCAAACTCGTGAATGTTGCTGACAGGCCTGGCTTGTGCGATTTCTATTTAGGCTCCATCGTAAAAAAAGGAAGTGTAAAAATTGCCATCTCTACCAATGGAACATCTCCAACGATTGCCAAACGATTAAAAGAAGTGATCAATGATTTTATTCCTGATGAAATGGAAAACGTGTTACAAAATATGCACCTTATTCGCTCCGGAATGAATGGTGATTTTGATAAAAAAGTAAAAGACCTCAATGATATTACGAAAGTGCTCGTAGCTAAACAAGCTACCTTAAACAAAGAGTCAAAACACGGAACCAAAAAATGGCAAAAGATCGTAACCTGGTGCCTGTTCGCTTTTTTCTTCATGATTTTAGGGCACACCATTTTATCTTTTATTCCTTTTGAAGAGGTAGTTGCCGGCGCAAAAAAAATAACTTCCATCGTCGATAGAAAATCTTTTCTAATGATGTTGCTTTGTGGTTTCCTGGCCCAAATGGCGGATGGTTCAATGGGAATGGGCTATGGAACAATATCCACTACATTTCTTTTAGCAAATGGCGTAAATCCTGCAATCGTAAGTAGCCGCGTGCACTCTGCAAGAGTTTTCTCTAGCGGGGTTTCAGGATACAGCCATCATCGTTTTGGAAATTTTAATAAAAAACTTTTTAAGGCTTTAGTAATTCCCGGAGTTGTAGGCGCTATCATTGGTGCGACATTCGCATTTTACGCACAGAAATATTCCAATTACGTTCGCATTCCAGTTTCGATATACACAGTGTATCTTGGTTTTTTTATTATCCGAAAAGCTTTCAAAAAGCAAAACGTTCATGATAAAGTAAAAAACGTCGGATGGCTCGCGACTGCAGGAGGTTTTTTAGATGCATTTGCCGGAGGTGGCTGGGGATCATTAGTTACCAGCACTTTGATTTCAAAAAGGAAAAGTCCACGATATGTAGTAGGCTCCGTTTGTCTTGCAGAATTTTTTGTAGTGCTGGCCAGCTCGATCACATTTTTTATTTTTCTGAAAAGCATTCCTTTATTTGATGTGGCAGGGCTTATCGTAGGCGGATTAATTGCCGCGCCTATTGCAGCAAGATTTGTGGGAAAGGTTCCGCTAAAAACAATGTTTATCCTAGTTGGCTCTTTGGTAATTCTCACCAGCTTCTCTACCATCTGGAGAGTGGTTGCCTCATTTTTACATTAAAATTTACTCTACAAAAACTTCTGTATAATAAACATCTAAACGGTTTCTCACAATTTTATGAGAATAAAAAGCGTAAGATTCCTCGATATCTTCCAGCAAATAAAAAGATTGGCACTTTTTACTTAATCCTTCAAAGACGAGCGTAAATCTTATAAAATCGTTGATTACAAAATGCTGTGTCCAATGCGGCATCAACGTTATGTTAAAGGTTTTTAGCAATCTACTTTTCTTACCTGTATCCTGTATCAAATAAGTCGTAGGCCATATTCTTATTGCGCTGAATTCTTTTGAAAAAAAACGGCAATGAACAATAACGCACCGTTCGGTTTGATGCTTAATTAATTCTTTGATGGCGTTATCGATTTCAACCTGGGGTTTTGCGATAGTAGTGCTCATCGTATTTTACCTAATTCTGAAAACAAAATTAAAAAATCTTCTAACGGATTCTGAAAAACAAGAATCTTTCATATTTGTTGGTTTACTGCAATTTTCACATTTGCACATTTGCACATTTTCACATTCCCAAAAATTTCCTGGCCTCGATTTCATCCAAAGAAATCTGATTTTTTAATTCGTTCATAGAATCAAACTTTTCTTCATTCCTTAAAAAATATTTTACATACACGCGAACGGTTCTGCCATAAATATTTTCATTAAAATCAAAAATATTTACTTCAATCGTTCGCCGGTTATCCGAGATCGTAGGCCGAATGCCGATGCTCATCATTCCATGATAAAAAGATTCAGGAACAAAAAGAGAATTTTCATTTGAAGCCACTTTTCCTATAGCAACTTTAACGGCATAAATTCCATTTTCCGGAATCAATTTATTATTATTTTGTATCTCAAGATTGGCAGTAGGATAGCCAATCGTTCTTCCCAATTTATTTCCATCAACTACTTTTCCTTCAAAAAAATAATCATACCCCAAACATTCTTTCGCAGTTTTTAAATCACCATCCTCAAGCGCTGAGCGGATTTTCGTAGAACTTATCTTTATATGATTTAAAACATGTTCAGGAATTTCTTTTACTTTATAATGATATTCATCCTGGTATTTTTCAAGCAACTCATAATCACCCACACGCTTATTCCCGAAACGATGGTCGTAACCAATAATGATAATTTTAGGCCCAAATTTTTTTACCAAAAAATCGGAAATATATTCTTCTGCCGATTGGTTTGAAAATTTCAGGGTAAAAGGAACCACTACCAAATGATCAATTCCTTCTTTTTCTAAAAGTTCAATTTTTTCAGGAAGAGTAGTGAGCAAATGTATGGATGGCCGATTCTTATTTTGATTCAATACCATCCTCGGATGAGGATCAAAAGTGATAATCACCGATTCTCCGTTAATGATTGATGCTTCTTTTTTTAGTTGGTGAATAACTTGAAGATGGCCGCTATGGACACCATCAAAAGTGCCGATGGTAATAGCGGCGTTTTCAAAAAAGGGTAAATTATTTATATCACGATGTACCTGCATAGAAACAGCAAAACTAATTTATTTATTGGTGGATATTTTCATTGGATGATAAGAAGTCCAGATGTTCTATTTTCGCAATTATTAAAATTTAAACATGTCTCTTTATTCACAACGTGGCGTTTCAGCGCAAAAAGAAGAAGTCCATGCGGCAGTAAAGAATTTGGACCCGGGCATTTTTCCAAATGCATTTTGTAAAATTTATCCGGATTATTTAGGGAATGACTCTGACTTTGTAAACGTGATGCATGCTGACGGCGCGGGCACAAAAAGTATATTGGCTTATTTGTATTGGAAAGAAACCGGCGACATTTCCGTTTGGAAGGGAATCGCCCAGGATGCAGTGGTGATGAACCTTGATGACCTTTTATGCGTAGGAATTTACGATAATATTATTTTCAATTCTACCATTGACCGGAATAAGAATTTAATTCCCGGTGAAGTGTTGGAACAAATCATTAATGGCACGCAGGAATTTTTTGAGCTGATGAAAACTTTCGGAATTAACATTCATTATCTCGGTGGTGAAACGGCCGATGTGGGCGATGTGGTAAGAACGATTGCAGTAAACGGCACCATGACTGCAAGATGGCCAAAATCAAAAATAATTTCGAACGAAAAAATAAAGCCCGGGAATGTAATTGTGGGACTGGCATCTTTTGGACAGGCCACTTATGAAAAAAGTTATAACAGCGGCATTGGAAGTAATGGCCTGACATCTGCGCGCCATGATATTTTGGATAAATATTACGCGGAGAATTTTAAGGAAAGTTATGATACGAATTTGCCTGAAGAAGTTGTTTATATTGGCAAACAAAGAATCAGCAATGCTTTGGGGTTGCTTTCTCCAACCAGAACTTTCGCGCCATTAATAAAAAATCTTCTTGAAAATAATTTTGACAAAATTGATGGCCTGATTCACTGCAGCGGCGGTGGCCAAACCAAATGCTTAAAATATATTCCGGAAAATGTTCGTGTGATAAAAGATAATTTATTTTCTCCACCAGATATTTTTAATAAAATAAAATTAGCCAGCAAATCTGATGACAGGGAAATGTACCAGGTATTTAATATGGGCTGCCGGATGGAAATTTATACAGACGAAGATTTTGCATCAACCATAATTCAGGAAGCCCGAACTTTTAATATTGATGCAAAGATTATCGGGCGTGTAGAAGCAAGTGACAAAAAGGAATTAGTGATTGATGCAAATGGGAATGAATTAATTTTTTAGATGGCCTTTTTTTACACTGAATATTTCTTTAAGATACCTTCTATCCTTTCATCAGGAATGAGAGAGGTTACTTCAATCAATTTTACTTTTTTATAATCTTTGTGAATAGTATTAATAACAAAATTGAATTCCTCAGGTAATACTCCTGATGGCACTTTTAGTAAAAGTGTTTGCCCTTCTTCGTACCACTTGTTTCCTAATTGCTGGCATTCAAAATAATTATCCAAGCCCCGCCACCCGGATCTTAAATCTCTATCATTAATGGTTGATATTGCTATATCATCCGGAACCTGGATTATCATTATTTTGAAATCATCATTAAAGCCGACACCCTGCCTTCTGATCATATTTTCCAAAAACGCCAGTGCAATTGATTCGGCTCAATAAATTACTTTATTCCCTTCTGCATTCCATCTTCCTTCCATTCCCGAGGCAAATAAAGAGTTGCTATATTTTTTATGAACAATTCTGTAAATAAGCATTCAGCAAATTTTATACAGGATAACCCTGAGCAAATTTATCAAGTTGGCTTATGATAAGATCTACTCCGCCGGTGGTATCTAATAAATCAAAGGGAATTGTTTTTTTATTCCAAAAAGGCTTTTTTAACCAGTAATTAAATTCATCTATATTCCCAAAAATGGTTTCCCCTCTTTCATATAAACTCATCAGTTTCAGCAAGTGTTCGCTGTAAATAGGTTTTAATACTTTTTCTTCCAAATGATGATTGCTAATAGTTCTTGATGAATGATTAAGAATAGAGGCAAGATTCTTTTCAGGGATTTTAATGGTTTCAGCAAAGTCATAAAATACTTTGGTTTTTATTCCCTTCCTGGCAGCCGAAACAATCGAACTTAAATTGCTTAAGTCAAAATTCCTAAACCGATAGCCAACAGAATTTTTGTTACTGATAACAACGGAAGCCATAATAGATTTTACTTTGAATAAAGTTATTGGAAAAAATTCAATTCTAAAATAGAATTTTTTCAATATAAAACAAAATCTTACTTACAAATTATCGTGGTTCAGTTAAAACCAATTGATCATTTATTATAAATCTTACTTGTTTCTCCACATAAGAATTTACTACATGCCCGTTTTGTTTTCCCGGAATCCATTTCGGGCCTTGCTTTATAGCATTTACAGCTACGTCAGCTAATTTCGTTCCTTTCTTTGTTAGCGCTTGTAAATCACTTATGGACCCATCTTTGTTTACAATAAATCTTACCACACAGTCTCCCTGGCTATATTTATCCGATATTAATTGATTACTGTTTTTTTGAATATTCCTGATAATATATTTTAACCATGCAGCATTGCCACCAGGAAAACTCGCAGATTGTTCCAGTTTTACAAAAATCTTTTTATCATCATTTCCTGTATTTGCCTGGCTCGTTTGCTTATTTTCTTTAGCATTAGTGGACGGAACTTTCTTATCAGGATTAGTTAAGGTTACGGGTTGCAATCTGTATGCTGCCACTGTATGTTCATTTTGTGAAGCAGGAATCCATTTCGGACCATTTTTAATAGCATTTAAAGACACTTTGGCCAAATTTGTTCCCTTCATGGTAGTAGCAATTACATCACTCACTCTACCATCCGTATTTACAATAAATCTAATC
>JBDTKU010000053.1:0-16408 GCA_039935135.1 Ginsengibacter sp.
TGTTAATTTCCCCGCAATTTTCCTACCATTTTGCATCGTAACTTTGCGCCGTCATTTTTGCAATAAAATATAATTCCGCATTATTTATTCGTTTACTATGGAATTAAAAAGTAAAATTTGTTTATGAACCTTTTTGAAAAACAATCTTCAGAATTTACCCTAAGGCATATTGGCCCGGATGAAAATGAAACCAGGGAAATGCTTGCCACTATTGGTGTTGGAAGTTTAGAGGAGCTTATTGATAATACAGTGCCGGCAGGCATAAGGTTAGCTAAAAAATTAGACGTTCCCGGACCGATGAGTGAATTTGAATATTTATCTGAGCTAAAAACGATTGCTAATAAAAATAAAGTTTTTAAGTCATACATCGGCCAGGGATATTATGATACTATAGTTCCTTCTGTTATTTTAAGGAATCTTTTTGAAAACCCGGGATGGTACACCCAATACACGCCTTACCAGGCAGAAATAGCACAAGGTCGTTTGGAAAGTTTGTTGAATTTTCAGACAATGGTAAGCGATATGACGGCTTTGCCAATTGCCAATGCAAGCTTACTGGACGAAGGAACTGCTGCTGCCGAAGCGATGGCGATGCTTTTCAATCACAAGAATAAGGACCACGACAATATCAAGGCGGGCAAATTTTTTATAGATGAAAAAATATTTCCACAGACAAAAGACATTTTAATTACACGGGCAAAACCCGTCGGGATTGAACCGGTGTTTGGAGATTTTAAAAAAGCGCAATTGGATGAAACTTATTTTGGCGCCATCGTTCAATATCCCAATAGTGAAGGAAGTATTGAAGATCATAGGAATTTTATAGAAAGCGCTCATAATGTAAACGTGCAGGTGATTATGGCAACTGATTTAATGGCGCTTACTTTATTAACGCCTCCCGGCGAATTGGGGGCAGATGTGGCTGTTGGTTCTTCACAACGATTTGGGGTGCCGATGGGATTTGGCGGCCCTCATGCTGCTTTCTTTTCTACTAAAGATGAATTCAAAAGAAATATTCCGGGAAGAATAATTGGCGTGAGCGTGGATGCTCAAAACAACCGTGCGCTCCGGATGGCATTGCAAACAAGAGAGCAACACATACGTCGCGAAAAAGCAACCTCCAACATCTGTACGGCACAGGCTTTGCTGGCCAACATGGCGGCAATGTATGCGGTATATCATGGTGCGGAAGGATTAAAAAATATTGCTACAAGAACTTCTTTTCTTGCTCAAACCCTGGCGATACACCTGGAAGAAAGTGGATATGAATTGATTCATAAAAAGTACTTTGATACGATTACTTTAAAAGTAAATAATGCAGAAATATTAAAAGACATTTCCGAAAAAAATGAAATGAATTTTTATTTTGCTTCGGAAAACCTGGTAACATTTTCTTTGGATGAAACCACTTCAAAAAGCGATGTGCTGAATATTCTGAGCGTATTCAATGCAGCGAAGGATGTGGATACTTCCACCATCACTTTTGATGAAGAAATGGATTTGGAAAATATTCCAGGCTCTTTAAAAAGGACTTCTTCATTTCTATTGCATCCTGTTTTCAATAAATACCACAGTGAAACAGAAATGATGCGCTATTTGAAAATATTAGAGAATAAAGATCTATCCCTTACGCAATCAATGATTGCCTTAGGCTCATGCACGATGAAATTAAATGCTGCATCTGAATTAATTCCGGTGAGCTGGGCACATTTTAGCAAGATTCATCCATTTGCACCCGCTAATCAAACCAAGGGATACAATTTTATAATAAATGACCTGGAGAAATTATTATGTGCCATTACCGGTTTTTACGCGTGTAGCCTTCAGCCTAATAGTGGAGCGCAGGGAGAATTTTCAGGATTACTGGCTATCAAAAGATATTTTGAAAGTAAAAATGAATTTCACCGTAATGTGATTTTAATTCCTGTTTCTGCTCATGGTACTAATCCAGCTTCAGCAGTAATGGCCGGTTGCAAAGTGGTTGTAACAAAATGTGACGAACATGGGAATATTGATATTGAAGATTTAAAAACGCAGGCAGAAAAATATAGGGATTCTCTTGCAGGGTTGATGGTTACTTATCCATCTACTCACGGGGTTTTCGAAGAGGGCATCAAAAAGATGTGCGATATCATTCATGAGAATGGCGGCCTGGTTTACATGGATGGTGCTAATATGAATGCACAAGTTGGATTAACCTCACCTGGATTTATTGGTGCAGATGTTTGTCATTTAAATTTGCATAAAACTTTTGCAATTCCGCATGGCGGCGGCGGTCCGGGCGTGGGGCCTATTTGTGTGAACGAAAAGTTAGCTCCGTTTTTACCGGGGAAAATTGCTTTGGACGACCGTCAACCGATAACCGACAACCGTGGTGGTCAGTCGTCGGTGGTCGGTGGTCGGCACTCTGTAAGCGCTGCTCCATATGGCTCAGCAAGTATTTTAATAATTAGCTATGCTTATATAAAAATGCTGGGAGAAAGCGGGCTGAAGAAAGCCTCCGAATATGCCATCCTGAATGCAAATTATATGAAAGCTCGTTTAAAAGAGAATTTTAAAATTCTGTTTACCGGCAAAGGTGGCACCTGCGCTCACGAATTTATTGTTGACCTGCGGCCATTTAAAAATACCGTCGGCGTTGAAGCTGAGGATGTAGCCAAAAGGCTGATAGATTATGGCTTCCATTCGCCAACGCTGAGCTTTCCGGTTGCTGGAACCATAATGATAGAACCTACTGAAAGTGAGAACAAAGAAGAATTGGATAAATTCTGTGATGCATTGAATTCTATTTACGAAGAAATAAAAAGTATTGAAACTGGCGCGGCGGATAAAAGAGATAATGTCTTAAAGAACTCGCCGCATACTTTATCTGCTATCACTGCAGATGAATGGAACCATGCCTACTCCCGCAGCAAAGCAGCATTCCCACTGCCTTATTTGAAAGAGAATAAATTTTGGGCAGCCGTCAGTAGGGTGAATAACACTTATGGGGACAGAAATTTGATTTGTACCTGTGAGCCGGTGGAAAGTTACATGGAAGTAGAGGGGTAATTTTTTTGTGAACCTGGATTTGAATGCTTCTTTTGCTTTTTAATTCAAAATAGATTTTCAAATAATTCAATATTGAATGAATCGCAGGAAAAATTTCCGGTAAAAAATAATATCCATGTTCAGGCCCAAATTATTTGATACATTAAAAAATTACAATAGAAAGCAATTTACTAATGATGTTCTGGCAGGAATAATTGTGGGCATCGTCGCATTGCCTTTAGCTATTGCGTTTGGTATTGCATCCGGTGTAACTCCTGAAAAGGGTCTGATAACGGCCGTTGTAGCAGGATTTATTATTTCTGCTTTGGGGGGCAGTCGGGTGCAGATCGGCGGCCCCACCGGAGCATTCATTGTAATTGTATATGGCATTGTGCAGACTTATGGGATCGACGGGTTGATCGTTGCCACTTTCATGGCTGGCATTATGCTTATTATACTCGGGATTGCAAGAGCAGGTGCGGTCATAAAATTTATTCCTCATCCTCTGATCATCGGATTCACAAGCGGTATAGCTCTTATCATTTTTTCCTCGCAGGTAAAAGATTTCCTTGGATTGAATATGGGTGATGTTCCTGCGGATTTTATCGAAAAATGGAAAGTCTATTTTTTGCATATCAGCACCATTAACTGGTATGCATTACTGATAGCTTCGTTATCCGTGCTTATTATCATATTGTGGCCAAAAATTACACAAAAAATTCCGGGATCTTTAGTTGCAATACTCGTTACTACCGCAGCGGTACAATTTTTAAATCTGCCTGTAGAAACTATAGGTAGCCGTTTTGGCGTTATATCAGCTTCTTTTCCAAAGCCCGAAATACCCCACATGGATTTTGCTACTATTAAAAATTTAGTAGCTCCGGCATTTACTATTGCCATACTGTGTGCGATAGAATCATTGTTGTCTGCGGTGGTGTCGGATGCAATGATCAGTGGAAATCACAAGTCGAATATGGAATTAATAGCGCAGGGAACAGCGAATATCTTTTCTTCAATATTTGGAGGAATCCCGGCTACGGGCGCCATTGCGCGCACAGCCACCAATGTAAAAAATGGTGGCCGAACTCCGGTCGCAGGAATTGTTCATGCCATCACGCTTTTGCTTATTCTGTTACTTCTTGGCAAATGGGCCTCATACATTCCAATTGCCAATCTTGCAGGAATACTTATTGTGGTATCGTATAATATGAGCGAATGGAAAAATTTTCGTTCTATATTAAAAGGTCCAAAAGGGGATGTAGCCGTTTTACTAATTACTTTTCTTCTGACAGTAATAATTGATCTTACTGTTGCCATTGAAATTGGAATGGTGCTGGCTGTCTTTTTGTTTATGAGAAACATGAGCAAATTCAGTGATGTGAGCATTCTTACCAAAGAAATTTCAGATGATGAATTTGGCTACGACTTGGTGGAAGGGAAATATGAATTGCCAAAAGAGGTTGAAGTTTTTGAAATAACCGGCCCCTTGTTTTTCGGCGCTGCCTACAAATTCAGAGACGCGATGAAGTATATAAAACAGCATCGTAAAGTCCTGATCATTCGAATGCGGCATGTTCCAATCATTGATGCTACAGGTATCCAGGTTTTAAAGGAAGTCGTTCGTGAATTTGAGAAACTTCATACTAAAATTATTATATCAGAGTTGGAAAGTGAACAGGTAATAAAAGAACTCCAGGATTCCCGCTTATTGTTTACTATTGGCAAAGCCAATGTAAAAGGGACTTTTGAAAAAGCACTTGAGCGGGCAGAGCGAATTTTGGAAGATAATAAACTGGCTTAAGAAAATTACGCTATCATGAAAGCAAATGAATATTCCTCAATTTGGCTAAGAAGGAAAAGGGGTTACTTTCATATTTCTCCAACAAATCCTTACAGTAGCTTCATAGTAAAGCAACAAATAATAAATATTCCCGTTTTCGAAATTCTTATCAAATAGGCAAATGGAAGAACATCCTTAATTTTGACCCGAACTGAAAATATGATGAAAATCATATTTCAAAATGAAGTTAGTTTCCTTTTAGAATCTCATAAGAAGTTAATTTTGCCTCCGTTTTACGAAACGGCTGCACATCAATATAAGAATAAGAAAAAAGTACAAATAAAAATAAGAATAAAATGAAAAATCTAAATTTTCCGATTCCTGCGAAAGCGATTAGTAATAGAGCTATGACTTTGCTTGTATTGTCATTTGTGATTTTATTGTCAGCATGTAAAAATTCCAGCAGCACTTCAGTACTTGATCAAAAGAATGATGGCAATGGAGATAATTTGACAAAGGTGACGCAGGAAATGGTGGCCCCGCCTATGTTGCCAAAGTTTGACCAGGTAGATAAAGATGGACCAAAAGTTGTGCAGGTAACTTTTACAGTAGTTGAAAAGAAAGTGGAAGTGGCTCCCGGCGATTCAATGTGGGCTTTTACTTTTAACGGTACAATCCCCGGCCCAATGATCGTGGTTCACCAGGATGATTTTGTGGAATTAACCCTAAAAAATCCGGCTACAAATACTCAAATTCATAATATTGATTTCCATGCATCCACAGGTGCTGAAGGAGGTGGAGACCTAACTCATGTAAACCCCGGCGAACAGGTAAAATTGCGTTTCAAAGCGACACGTGCAGGCGTTTTTGTTTACCATTGTGCTCCCGGTGGATTGATGACTCCTATCCATGTTTTATCAGGAATGAATGGCGTTATTATGGTATTGCCTCGCGAAGGTTTGAAAGACGAGAATGGCAACTTAGTTACATTTGATAAGGCATATTATATTGCTGAACAACACCTTTACCTGCCTAAAGGTCCTGATGGAAAAGTAATCGAGTACGCTACTCCACAGGAAAGTATTGAGGCTGTGGGAGATCAAATAAAAACATTGATGCCCACTTATATTGTCTTCAATGGAAGAGTCGGTTCTCTTATGGGTAAGAATGCCATGACTGCTAAAGTAGGAGATAAAGTTTTGTTTATTACTTCTGACGCCAACAACGACACCCGTTTTCACCTCATCGGTGGACATGCAGATCTTTACTGGCCTGGTGGAAAATTTAATAATAAGCCCTACACCGATTTTGAAACCTGGGCAGTTCCCGGAGGTTCTGCAGCCGCTGTCTTATACAAATTCAGAGAACCACACACTTATACTTTCTTAAACCACAATCTTGTTGAAGCAATTGCTTTTGGCGCGGTAGGCCAGGTAAAAGTAGAAGGAAATTGGGACAGTACTTATATGAAACAGGTACAAAAACCTTCACCAATTCAATAAGGATTAATTCACTCTTGTAGAATAATTTTGTAAAAAGGCCCTTTAAACAGGGCCTTTTTCTATGGGATATAATTGATCTATTTGCTACCTTCCAAACATCTTATCCATCTCCTCTTTTTTAAACTCCAGGAAAACAGGCTTACCATTCGGTGTGGTATTGCTAATCCTGCATTTGAACAAATCCTCCACAAGCCTTTCCATTTCTTTTTCTGATAAAAAGGTGCCGGCCTTTGTCGCCTGTTGCCAGGCCATGGATCGAAGTAACTTCTCTCTTTTGCTAAAACTGATATCCATATTAAAATGCTTGTACTGCTCCAGGATTCTTTCTAAAGAATTCTTTTCATTCCCATCAGGAACATCCGCAGGCGAGCCCTGGATAATAAACGTGTGCTTTCCGAAGGGTTCAACCAGGTAACCAAGGGTCCGAAGGTCAGGCAGAAGTTCATTCAACAAAACCGCATCGGCAGGCGCTAATTCAATAGCTGCGGGAAAAAGGCTTCGCTGAACAGAAATCGGTTTTCCCTGCATCGCCTCAGTAAATCGCTCATACAAAACTCTTTCATGCGCATTCTGTTGATGGATCAGGATAAAACCATTTTCATTTTCAGCAACAATAAAACTTTTATGAATTTGAAGAAGCGTACCGGAGGTTGGCCCCTTATCAGCAGAAGCCAAAACGGTATTTTTAAACGGAGAATGGAAATGGTCATCCCGGACATTTTTAATTTCCAGATTTCCACCATCAGTAGTGTCAATAAAATTTTTTTTCAGCAGATTCTCATCCCAACTTTCAAGGTCACTTTTGTTTTCGATGAAATGTGCCTGGTTTTTTTGGGTAAAAGTTTTATAAAGAGAGGTGCCGGTGGCAGAATATTGTTTCTCCTGAGTAAAAGGTTTGCTTACCGCATCGGTTTGTTGAATAGAAAGATCGAGATCAAAATCCAGGGTAGGCGTCACACTGTATTGCGCCAGTGAATGTTTTACGGCAGACTGAACAAAAGCGTAAATTAATTTTTCATCTTCAAACTTTATTTCCTGCTTGGTAGGATGAACATTGATATCAAGGCGCGAAGGATCAATGTCAATAAATAATGTGTACATAGGGAAACTGTCCTTGGCGATCATATCGCTGAAAGCATTCATCACAGCGTGATTCAGGTAAGCGCTTTTTATAAACCGGTTGTTTACAAAAAAGTATTGATCACCACGGGTTCTCTTTGCCGTCTCTGGTTTACCCACAAAGCCATAAATGTTAATGTAATCCGTTTCTTCTTTTACACTAACCAGTTTGGCAGAATAGCTGTTTCCCAAAATCTGGATAATACGTTGTTTTAAAGAACCTTTTTCCAGGTGAAAAACTTCCTGGCCATTAGAAGAAAGCGAGAAAAATAAAGACGGAAACGCCATGGCCACCCTGATAAATTCATCTACAATGTGCCTGAGCTCAGAAGCGTTGCTCTTTAAAAAATTTCTTCGTGCCGGCACATTGAAAAATAAATTTTTCATGGAAATGTTGGTGCCTTCATTCGTGGCTACCGGCTCCTGTCTTTTTACGACACTGTTTTCAATTTCAATGAAAGTGCCTACACTTTCACCGGTCTTCTTTGATTTCAATTCTACCTGCGCCACACCGGCGATGCTTGCCAAAGCTTCACCCCTGAAGCCCATAGTCTTTATGTGAAAAAGATCGTCAATATTTTTTATTTTGGAAGTAGCATGCCGTTCAAAGCTCATCCTGGCGTCCGTCTCGCTCATTCCTTTTCCATTATCAATCACCTGCACCAGGGCTTTGCCAGCATCGTTTACAAAAAGCTGAATTTCTGTAGCGCCTGCATCTACTGCATTTTCCAGCAGTTCCTTTACCGCGCTGGCAGGTCGTTGAATCACTTCCCCTGCAGCTATCTGGTTGGCAATGTTTTCGGGTAATAAATTGATGATGTCAGCCAAGATCTTTTATAATTTTAAAATACAAAATTAACTCTTATTTTATGGAAGCTTTGGGTGCGCTTTAAAAAGTAGTTGTCAGTGTTATATGCATTGAATATTGTAAATTTGTTAAGTCTAAAAAATAAAATCTTCTCTTGAAATATAACCAAACCACATTAAATAAGCTCGAAAAGATTCTGGAGGAAGCAGGATATATTGTTCGCTACGAGAGAGGTTCTTTTCAAAGTGGATATTGCATTCTGGAAGATAAAAAAGTGGTGGTGCTAAATAAATTCCTGATTCCCGAAGGTAGGATCAATACATTGATGGATCTCATTCCTTCTTTAGCTATCAACTACGATTCCCTTACGCAGGACTCTCAAAAACTATATGATGAGGTGATGGTGAAAATTGAAAACCAGGAAAAATAGGTTCAATACCGAATATTAAAATTTATCATTCAATCCGCCTCTGCCAAATATTTTATAGCTTTGAAAAGTGAGTTACCCAGATCTTCGAATTACTTTTTTAGGCACCGGCACCAGCGGTGGTGTTCCTATGATTGGTTGCGATTGTGCCATCTGTTCCTCCGAAAACGAAAAGGACAAAAGGCTTAGGAGCAGTATTTTAGTTGAAAGTGAAAAAACTGCTTTAGTAGTAGATACTACTCCTGATTTCCGTACCCAGATGTTGCGTGAAAATGTGAAAAAATTAGATGCAGTTATTTTTACTCATCCTCATAAGGACCACATAGCCGGCCTTGATGACATCCGGGCCTACAATTATTTTCAGCATAAACCTATGGAAGTGTATGCCAATTTGCTCACACAGGAAGCATTAAAACGCGAATTCTATTACGCTTTTTCTGAAAAAAAATACCCGGGAATTCCTACGATGAATTTGTACACCATTTCTGATCAGCCATTTTTGGTAGGTGATATTCCGGTAATACCCATCCAGGTTCATCATTTAAAAATGCCGGTTTTGGGATTTCGATTTGGAAATTTCACTTACATCACGGATGCTAACAGGATAGAAGAAGAGGAGAAAGAAAAAATCAAAGGCAGCCAAATCCTGGTGGTGAATGCTCTTCGCAAAAAAGCTCATATTTCTCATTTCACTTTACAGGAAGCCATTGATTTGGTGAAAGAATTAAAAATTCCCACAGCTTACTTTACACATATAAGCCACCAATTAGGTTTACATGAAGAAATTGAAAAAGAATTACCCCAAAATATTCATCTCGGCTATGATGGATTAAAATTAGAAGTTGCCGGAAAATAAAAAAAGAGCTTATTTGTGGCTTTACTGAATTTGCACAGTACTTTCCTGCATTTCAAATTGCATATTATGCAGTTTAAAATAATGACCTTGCAAGGCCATTAATTCACTATGAGTACCGATTTCTTTTATTTCCCCCTTATCGAGCACCATAATTTTGTTGGCTTTGCGAATGGTGGACAACCGATGCGCAATAACTATGGAAGTGCGGCCACTTATCAATTTATCAATTGCGCGCTGGATTAATAATTCACTTTCGCTGTCGATGGAAGAAGTTGCTTCATCCAGAATCAGGATGGAAGGATTGTATAAAAGAGCCCGGATAAAAGACAACAATTGGCGCTGGCCCAGGGAAAGTGTTGAACCTCGTTCCATCACATCAAAATCATATCCTCCCGGCAATTGCATGATAAAATCATGAACACCAATCATCTTTGCCGCTTCTATTGCATCACTTTTTTTAATATTTGGATTCCGTAAAGTAATATTGTCCAACACTGAACCGCTGAATAAAAAAACATCCTGCAAAACCACTGCAATTTTGCTCCTTAAAAAATCTACATCATAATCCATAATATTGTGATCGTCAATTTTTATTTCTCCGCGGCTTACAGGATAAAGCCTGTTGAGCAAACTAATGATAGAGGTTTTTCCGCTACCAGTGTGGCCAACAATGGCAAGGGTTTCGGCCGGAGCAATGGAAAAATTAATGTTTTTTAAAACATAGTCTTCTTTGTTATAGGCAAACCAAACCTGCTCAAAATCAACTTTACCTTCTACACTCACGGATTGAATACCATTTTCTTTGTTCACCGTTACATCTTCATTTTCCAATACTTTAAAAACCCGTTCACTTGCTACCATTCCCATTTGCAATACATTAAATTTATCGGCAATCATGCGAAGCGGCCTGAACAATAAATTAAGGTACATGATAAAGGCAATGATAACACCAGGATTGGCAGAATAATTTCCTCCCCACCAAACCAGCAGGCCTATAGAAAAAGCAAGCACAATTTCCACAATTGGGAAAAAAACGGAGTAAGCAAATATGGCTTTTATGTTAGCGTTCCTGTGTTGTTTATTAATCTCTTTAAATTTATTAAATTCTTTATCCTCTACCGCAAAAGCCTGCACCACACTCATTCCTGTAAGATGCTCCTGCACGAACGCATTTAAAGCAGCCACAGCATTCCTCACTTTTATAAATGATTTATTGACGCTTTCTTTAAAAAAATAAGTAGCTATAATTAAAATTGGAAAAGGAACAAGGCTTATGAGCGACAACCGCCAGTCAGCGGTAAACATAAATAACAGGATCGCAATAATAGAAAGAAGATCAGAGATGATGGGAATCAACCCATTCGAAAAAATATCATTTATGGATTCTATGTCATTTATGGTTCGGGTGGTCAGCGTACCAATGGGCGTTTTATCAAATTGACGGAGATTTAAACTCAATACTTTTTTATAAACCGTGACGCGCAAATCTTTCACCACTGTTTGCCCAAGCCATGAAGTAAGAAACCTGAAAATAAAACTGAGCACCGTTTCCACCAGCAAAAGCCCAATTTGTATAACAGTAATAAGAATAAGCCAACGCACGTTGCTATCCTTAATAAAATGATTTACCGTGTATTGAATCAAATAAGGACGCAGAGGAGAAAGTACCGCAAGAAAAACCGACAAAAAGATAGAAGTATATATCTTGTTTTTGTAGGGCAAAGCATAAGCAAAAACTTTTCGCAAGGCGCTTAGATCCAGTAACTTTTTTCTTTCTTTATTTTCCGCCATCACGCAAATTTAAATGGAATTTGGGAGATGGCTTTTTTACCGGTAAATTAATAGTTAACTTAATTGGGGCCTAATTTTATATGGAATTGGTTTAGGGCCAGCTTTATTGAACTGGAAAATAGCTGGTAGAAAAGATTTTTATTTGAACTTCAATTCCTGGCAAAAATTATTTTTGTTTTAAAAGAAAAGCTTCAAAGCCAGTAAAGAATGGAACAAAAAAAGAATTCGGTTTGATATGTTTAGAAAAACAAGTCCCTGTACCTTCTTGTAAATTCAGGATTGAGTTGGTTCTTCTAAATAAAAAACCACCTTAAATGTTGCTTTACTATATTGAAATTCTACTATCCGGATTTCTAAAAAATCTTTTTAAAAAATGCTTTCATTTCATTCCATGAAGTTTTGTCGGCTGCTTCATTGTATTTAATGGGCATATTAAATTTTTCACCTTTTGCTGTAGCTTTGGGGTTGCTAAATGCATGAGTTGCACCGGGATAAACTATAAAATTATAATCCGCGCCTGCGTCATCCATTTGCTGTTTAAATTGCTGTACATTAGGATTTTCAAAAGCGTCATCAGCCCCGTGACATATCAAAAATTTTGCTTTCATCTTTCCTTTAACTGGCTCAGCTCCTGAAAGGCCTCCATGAAATGAAACGACTCCTTTAAGATCTGATCCGAGTTTAGCTGCATTTAATACCACAAATCCACCAAAACAATAGCCGATGGCTCCTATTTTTGAAACATCTGTCTGCGGATAAGTTTTCAAAAGGTCAATTGCCGGATCAAGCCGTGTTTGAGAAAGTTGAGGATTATTATAAAATGGTGAAGCCAGTTTCTGCGCGTTGGCAGGGTCCTCCGCGGTTTTGCCGTCCCCATACATATCCACGACCATAGAAATATATCCGAGTTGGGCTAATTGCCTGGCACGGTTGCGGCCATAGTCATTCAATCCCCACCATTCATCCACCACCAGGATGCCGGGACGCTTTCCGTTTTGCGCTTCATCGTAATACACAAATCCCAAATAATTAATTCCGGCTATTTGATAATTTACGGCTTCTTCTTTTATAGTTTCTTTTGAAGATCCATTTGTGCTGGTTTCTTTCTGTTGATTAGTCATATTCTTATAATTAAGTTAAGTGGAGTAAAAAATTCTTTAAGATAAATATACCGAAAGTATCGGAGCACTTTGGCTAAAAAAATGGCCAGTGATAAAAATCACCGGCCTTGCTTACCTCTGAAACCACAAGAAAAAGTTGATTTTCCTGCTAAAATCTTATAAGGTAATTTATAATTAAAAAAATTATTTAAAAATTAAACCCCTGGAATACCTGGATTTATTGGAAAGTGTACGGTTTTTAAAAAATAGGAAAAGGAGAAAAGGTTGGAACGCTAAATTAATATATAATTATTAATTTAAACAATATTTCTAATCTTTAATTTGAAATTTTTTTTATTTCTTTATTAGCCAGTTCGTCAATCTTTTTTATTTTGTAATCATACCACCATTTTGGAGCGGTTTTTTTCAACAAGGTGTCGATACTTCTCATTCCAAATAAATTCCACACGCCCTTCGCTTTCCCGGATAGAGAGTCCTGAATCGCTCTCAGGCTCAGGGCAAACCCGCTATCTATATATTCCATGTGGTGCCAGTATCCCGCAGGCATAAATAAAGTATCCCCCGGGTTTAAGACCAAATCATACCCTACCGCATATTTCAAAGCCGGAAACTTTACGTAGTCCGGCGTTCCGTTTGCTGTGTGATAATTAGAAAAATCCGCAAGGCTCAACACTTCAAAAGGTTTCCTGTACAGCTTGTGTTGTTCATCATGCCTGAATAGTAAAACCCTCTTTCTTCCAGCAAATTGTGTATGCAAAATGTGAGAAAGGTCAATGTCAAAATGCATGTGAGTGATAGAGGTTTGCCCACCGGTAAAAAGCATCGGGTATTTTTTTACAAAGCCCGTCATCAGGTGTTCCGGCCAGGTAAAATCATTGATAAGCTCAGGAGCATGATCAAAAAGGTTAAATAAAAAAATCCTCCATGCGGCCGGTCCCTGTTGGATCATATCTATGTATTCACCAAAAGTTTTATAATCATCTGCCGTGTTAATGGGTGTGTAAGCGTCACTCTTCACATTATTATAAAGCCCAACTTTCTGATCACCGACAATCTCTTTAAAATAACCCCAGGACCATTTTTTGTAGGCAGGCCATTGCTTTGCCAGTTCTGTAATCACCACCGGCTTCTGTGGGTTATAATAGTTATTCTTAAAATCCTTTCCGGAAATATTTTCAACTCTGTCAACGGAGTGTAATTGCATCGGCAATATGTTTTCAAAAGCGAAAATAGCTAATCCTGATTTTCTTTAGGGATTAATTCCGCCATTAATAAACATTTTAGCGTTTTGTGAAATATAAAATGCGCGTTGTTGGTGTACCTTTGAAAAAGATAAAAACCCTTAACACGTGGCCATTCATTTTCATAAACTCACTATTAAAGATATCCGGAAAGAAACAGAAGATTGCGTTTCGATTGATTTTGACATACCGGCAGAAGTAAAGGAAGAATTTAGCTTTATTGCCGGGCAAAATATTACCCTGAAAAACTCTTTTGATGGAGAAGAAATACGTCGTTCTTATTCTATTTGCAGTGGTCCTTTCGAAAATGAGTTACGCGTCGCTGTTAAAAAAGTGCCCGGAGGCACATTTTCAACTTTTGCCAATGAGCAATTGAAAAAAGGTGACGCTGTTGATGTCTTGCCACCGACCGGAAATTTTTGTACCAATATCAGTCCAGCCCAAAAGCAGAATTATCTTTTTATCGCCGCAGGCAGTGGAATTACCCCGGTTATTTCACTAATAAAAACCATCTTAACTACTGAAAAGGAAAGTGTCGTCACTTTGCTTTATGGAAATAAAGGCCTTGGCTCAGTGATCTTTAAGGATCAATTGGAAGCTTTGAAAGACAAATACCTGCAAAGATTAACCGTACATTATATCTTTTCAAGGGAAGAAACAGAAACGGCCTTTAATTATGGAAGAATTGATGATGAAAAGTTGAAACAACTTTCGGGATTGGTCAATTTTAATTCGGTGGATAATTTTTTTATTTGTGGGCCCGAGCCACTCATTTACTCCGCAAAGGATTTTCTGATTAAGTGGGGAATCGACCCAGGAAAAATACACTTTGAACTATTTTCCACTCCAACCAAAGGGAACACTCAAATTTTTGAGGCCGTTAAACAAAAAACAGAGGACGGAAGTGAAATAACCATGCGGATTGATGGACGCAGTTTCCAGTTCAACCTGGAATACAATGGACAATCGATTTTGGATGCAGGTCTCGATCTTGGCGTTGATCTTCCTTTTGCCTGCAAAGGCGGCGTTTGCTGCAGTTGCAAAGCGAAATTAGTGGAAGGCGAAGTGGAAATGGAAGCCAATTATGGTCTTGAAAAAAGTGAAATAAAAGCGGGCTATATTCTCACCTGCCAGTCACATCCACGTTCTGAAAAAGTAATCGTGGATTACGACCAGGCTTAAGTAAAGCAACAAATTCTTCTTATTTTTATTTTCCTTTTTTAACCTCTTCGCTGGTTTTATTCCCTTTTGAAAGCAGTAACTTTGAGAATAAACATTTTATACAATGGATGAAAAAGAATTACTCCATTTTGACGATAAAATAGAGCAAGAAATAAAAATTGAGCCAAAAGATTGGATGCCCGATGACTACAGGAAAATGTTGATAAGACAGATAAGCCAGCATGCCCACAGTGAAATCGTTGGTATGTTGCCCGAGGCCAATTGGATCACGCGTGCTCCCTCTTTACGAAGAAAAGCAATTCTCCTTGCAAAAGTGCAGGATGAAGCGGGGCATGGATTATACCTCTATTGCGCAGCAGAAACTTTAAATATTTCGAGAGAAGAAATGACAGATCAGCTTTTGATAGGCAAGGCAAAATATTCCTCCATTTTTAATTATCCAACACTTTCATGGGCTGACATGGGCACCATTGGCTGGCTGGTAGATGGTGCTGCAATTATGAACCAGGTTCCTCTGTGCCGCGCTTCTTACGGACCTTATGCAAGGGCTATGATCCGCATCTGCAAAGAAGAAAGTTTTCATCAGAGGCAGGGATATGAAATTTTATTAACTCTTTGCCGCGGATCTAAAGAACAGAAGGCAATGGCACAGGACGCGCTGAACCGATGGTGGTGGCCCAGCCTGATGATGTTTGGTCCTAATGATGATGATTCACCACATTCAGCACAAAGCATGAAATGGAAAATAAAAAGATTTTCAAATGACGAACTGAGGCAAAAATTTGTGGACGTTTGTAAAGACCAGGCGGATATCTTAGGCATTACTATTCCCGATCCTGATCTGAAGTGGAATGATGCAAGGGGGCATTATGATTTTGGAGAAATTAACTGGGATGAATTTTGGAATGTGATAAAAGGAAACGGGCCATGTAATAAAGAACGTCTGGACGCCAGGGTTTCAGCACACGAAAATGGAGCATGGGTTAGAGAAGCAGCTTTAACGCATGCTGCAAAAAATAAAGAGATAGTTGGTGATGTTGTGAAAGTGTAATAAATAATTACTTATTATTAATTATTGGTATGGCCACTTACAATCACTTTTATGATTTACCTGTCTTTCAAAAGTGCTGTTCTTTTAGAAAGAATATTTCTAAATTAATCAAAGAAACTTTTCCGAAGTCAGCGGAATACAGGCTAAAATCTCAATTATTAAATTTAAGTAGATCCGTCACGGCAAACATTGCTGAAGGCTTTGGCCGGTTTCATTACCAGGAAAATATTCAGTTTTGCAGACATTCACGTGGTTCTTTAACAGAATCTATGGATCATTTAATAACTGCTTTCGATGAAGGATTTGTAAATGATGACCAATTAAAAAAGTTTAATGATGAATATAAAGACTGTCTGAAAGAATTAAATATTTATAGAATTAGGTAGTTTAATCGCAAATCCTTTAAAGAACACATAAATAAGAAGAATGTATGGCTGTTGCTTTAGTTGCCACTTGCTTTAGCAAGTGGTTCATAAAATAAGAGTTAAGGCTTTAGCCAA
>JBDTKU010000054.1:0-16856 GCA_039935135.1 Ginsengibacter sp.
AATAAAAATTGAACTTTTGTTTAATAAAAAAATAAGGAAGTTGGAGAAATCTTACTTCCTTTTTTTATTCAATCGTGTGACTGAATATGAAAAATAAAATAATATTTTATCATTCCGGGATTTTAAAATATCACAGTAAATAAAAATTAGAATAGATTTTGATTTCCTATCCTTGGCTTTTAAATATCTTCGTCTTAAATTATTATTTGAGGTATTATGGCAAACGGTTCAATTCAGTTTAAGTTCACTAGCATGATCTTAGCCTTGATTTTCTTTTCTTCTTCAGAAGCCCAGCATTCCACTTCCGGGATTTATTCAAAACAACTATCTATTACTACAGAAAATGATTACTATTTGTTCCAGGGAAAAGATGGTTATTATACCAATGGCGTAATTATTAATTATAGTAAGATCCAACACCCGGTGAAAGCCAGGTTTATAAAACAAGTGGATCACTTTGAAATTGGCCAAAAGATTTTCACCGGTTTTTCCAGAAAAATATATGATGTTTCAGAAATTGACAGACCAGTTGCCGGCTATCTCTATGCAAAGTTTTCGAGGTCCGGTTTTTTGACGCATAACCGCCTTTTTCAATGGGGTGTTTCGCTCGGAACCATCGGAAAAGCAGCTTTGGGAGAACAAATGCAGAATAGTTTTCATAAATTGATTAATGTGGATCCTTCTATGTGGGGTTGGATATGGGATTACCAGTTGAAGACTGAGCCGGGTATTAACGTACATGGCCTTTACGCTAAAGGATTGGTAGAGGCCAAAACATCCTTTTTTCAGCTTACGCCGGTTACTAACGCCACTTTAGGAACCAGTTTCACCAATATTAGCCAGGGACTGTTTTTTCAACTTGGTAAAGTGAAGCCTTTGGATGAAAGTGCATACTGGAACGCGTCTGTTGAGGAAAACCAGGTAAGCCCAAATAAAAAATCAGAATTATTTTTTTATTATTTGCCTGAGATAAAATTTCAACTTTATAATGCCGCCATACAAGGAGGTTTATTCAGAGAGGATAAAGGACCAATTACTTCTACAGTAAAACCTTTCGTATTTACCCAACAATTAGGTGCTTTATATTCTTTTGAAAGATATACACTAAGGCTCGGAATCGTTTTTGAAACTAAAGAAGCCAGAACTCAACATTTTGATCAAATGTATGGAAGCATCCAGGGGAGCTATCGCTTTCGTTGATGAAAAACTTTAATCTGAACTGTACTTTAGTTTAAAACATAAATTTCCCAGCAAGGCATTTCTTATGCCAAACAAAAATCTTATAAAATACTTCGTTTACTGGGGCCGGTTATTGAATTTCAACGGTTCGGGAACTGATCGTATTTGCGCTGAAATAACCCATAACACCTCCACTAATATTACTTTCAGGGTTGGCAGGTGCAGGACTGGAGAAGCCGCCACCGCCGCCAGAGATTTGCAATAATTCATTGAGATAATTGAATACCTGCTTATCAATACAATTCATTTGTACCGTTAACGTGACGCCTGGTTTTATGTAGGAACTATCGTCATACAAAATGGTAGAAATGTACCTTCCGTCAGAAAGCCGATCATCAAATACGGAATTTCCCCTGCCATTATTTAAAATCTTTCCGTTTACAAATTCTGTAAACTGGTAATAGTTGTCTTCGCCCAGCGGATCCTGGAAGTTTGCTACCGGGTAGATAGCGCTGTTCCTGCCCGACAAGAAAGTTAGCGAATCCAACTGCACCGGCTTTGGCATAACGGAAGTTGAAGTATAAATTTTCCCATCAACTGAAATATTTAAAGTATAAGATTCGCCAGGCTTCCCTTTTAAGCCCCTGGTGAAATAATGTCCAGGTTCTTTTTCAAATAAAGTATCAATAATTCTTTTGTTTTGAATAGTAACCAAAGCGCCTGAAACCGGTGGAAAATCATTATTGGCGGAGAAGTTTACGGATTTTGCAATGGTAACCTTGTAAGGGCCGGGTAGGTTGTTAACCTCGCCGGTTATCACCATCTGTGGTTCTGAATTTTTCAGGGTTACGTCTATTACTTTTTTGCAACCCGGCACGAAGAAAATAGCAATTAGAATAAAAAGAGATTGTTTTTTAATTCGCATCGCCTTAAAATTTAAAATTATAAGTAACTGACGGAACCCATTTGAATAAAGAATATTGAACGGCCTGGGTTTTTTGCAGATTATTGGGATCATCCTGGAATTGAACAAAATACGGATTTTCCCGGCCATATACATTATAAACCGAAAATGTCCAGCCTCCTTCAAATCTCTTTGTTTTCTTTCCTTTCAGCGTTGCGCTGATGTCGAGCCGGTTAGTGATAGGCATTCTGTAACCGTTTCTTTCGGTATAATAAAAAACCCTTCTGCCATTGATATCATATTTTCCAGAAGGCCACGTAACCGCATTGCCGGTATAGAACACAAAATCTGATGAGAAGGTCCATTTTTTATTAAGCTGGTAAATGGCTACGATAGCAAGATTATGAGTTTGGTCCTGCGTGGCAGGATACCACGAATTATTATTGACTCCATCAATTTTTCGCTCAGTCCTGGAAAAAGTATAACTTATCCATCCATTGAGTTTTCCATATTTTTTCTTGAAATATAGCTCCAATCCGTAAGCACGTCCTTTTCCAAAAACCAGTTGGGACTCTACCATTTGATTGGCTACCAACATTGCCCCGTTTTTATAATCAATCTGGTTTTGCAGGTCTTTGTAATATATTTCTGCTGAAAAGTCGTATTTGTTTCCACCAATATTCCTGTAATATCCTGCAGAAATTTGATCTGAAATTTCAGGCTTTACGTTATTGCTACTTGGTATCCATAAATCCGTTGGATTGCTTCCGGTAGAGTTTGAAAGCAAATGAAGATTTTGGACATTTCGCGAATAAGAAGTCTTTACAGAACTGGCGTTATTTAATTGAAAAGTAAGCGCAAAGCGGGGTTCAAGATTTAAGTACGATTTTACAATTTTACCTGAAGAATAAGTTTCAGTAGTTTTGATATTTCCTTTTTCATCGTAGGTATAAAAATCACCTGGGCCAACCATAGAAAAAGAGGTCACGCGAAGGCCTGAATTTATTTTAAGATTGTCGCTTACGCTCCATTCATCTGAAATGTACACCGCTCCATCCAGGGCATGTTTATCAGGGAGTAGCAATGAATTGTAAGAGGAGGTTTCAGAGGTTTTGATATTACCCGGAGTAAAAATATGACGGGTAATATTAAAACCTAAATTGATCTTGTTTTTATTTCCAGCATAATACTGAAGATCTTCTTTTACGGTTAAATCTTTAATCTTTGAAAGAATGCCTACATTATTATTGGTTTGGTTGATGGAAATATTATAATCGTAATTGCTGAAAATAAAAGAGGTGTTCGAAAATAATTTATTGTTGAAAATGTGATTCCATCTAAGCGTAGCTGTGCTGTTGCCCCACTTAATTCCAAACTGGCGACCATAACCCAGGACATCTTTCCCAAAATATCCTGATACATACAGCCGGTTATTTTTATTAACCTGGTAATTGGCTTTGGCATTCAGGTCATAAAAATAAAGCACGCTCTGGTTTACATCCGAGTCGTGAGAAAGTTTTAAAAACAGGTCAGCATAGGTTCTCCGCGCGCTAATCATAAACGAGCCTTTATTTTTTACGATTGGCCCTTCCACATTTAACCGTGAAGAAATAAGCCCAATGCCCCCGCTAACTTTATATTCTTTATCGTTTCCATCATTCATTTTTATATCGAGCAAAGAAGACAAACGCCCACCATATTGGGCGGGCATGTCTCCTTTATAAACGGTAACATCTTTGATGGCATCGGAATTGAACGTGGAGAAAAACCCGAGCAAGTGTGAAGCATTATAAACAGTGGCTTCGTCCAGTAAAATTAGGTTTTGATCGGAGGCGCCTCCACGCACAAAAAAACCTGAAGAACCTTCACCGGCAGATTTAATTCCCGGCAAAAGCTGGATGGTTTTTAAAATGTCTTTTTCTCCGAACAGGACCGGGACATTTTTTATTTCATTCATTGATAACCTTTGCATCCCGGGCAGCGAATGGGTAATGCCATTTCTTTTACCGCTGATCACTACTTCGTCTAATTCGGTGGCACTCGGTGTTAAGTATATTTCTTTCTCAATATCCTTAGTAAGAAAAATTTGAAAAGTGTCCTCCTGGTAGCCTGAAAAACTGGCGAGAAGGACGTAATTATTTTGAGGAACGGTGATGGAATAAAATCCGTAACCGTTGCTTAACACGTTGTAATTATCATTTCCTTTCAATACAATCGTGGCACCGATAAGGGTTTCCCCACTTTTCTGGTCCCTGATCGTGCCGCTGATGGTATATTTTTTTTGTGCAAAAGAAAACAAGCTTGTAATTAAGAGCACGGTTAAAAAAAATCCCTTTTTCACCAAAATAGGTTTAAAAATAAAATGAGTTTCTAAATTACAAAATTACTTGTATCGCGATAGATAACTATATAAATCAGTAATCTACGAAATTTGTTGCTTTACTGTTTTTTAATAAACTTTTTTGTGATTTTGTTTGCCTATGCAGTCAAACGATGTGAATTTTTCAGCAAAGCTGCTTCCCTGAAAATATTGATTCTTTTTGCCCAATTATTAGCTTTTTTAGATATCGTCATCATCATAAAAAGGTCATCATTATGGGCATTATAAAATGGAAAAATTATTTCACCGCGCTCTTTTTGCTTGTAATTGCATTTTAAAAAAATTTGATTAATATGGCCTCCTGGTTCGTTTTTTTCTTTTATGACCCTACACTCCGCAAGATCTTTCAACCGTACAGATTGGATTTTTTGGGAGTTGTTATTAAAAAAAACTACTACGTAATTTAGGCGGTCTATTCCAATAATGTTTTTATTAAACCGTTGTTTGTTATCAATAGTAAGGTCATTTTTAATGACATAATCATCAAATTCCTTTTGCAATTTATTATTTTGTTTTTTTCTTCTTGCCCGCCTTATCCAGGAAATGGAAACAGCTAAAAGTAAAAAAGTACCGATAATAGAAAGTCCGATATATTCAATAGCATTCATGATAAGTGAATTTAAAGATTCAATTATTTGAAAGATTATTCGTTGATCACATTTTTGATCTTAAAATCTTTTTTGCCTGATGGCACATTCCAGTTTACCGTCTGACCTTTTTTAAATCCTATCAGCGCTGTGCCTATGGGAGCCAATACTGAAACTTTCTTTTGTTTTATATCTGCTTGCTGAGGCAAAACGATGGTTACTGTCATATCACGATTTGTCATCAAATCCTTAATAACCACAGTGGATCCAAGGCGAACTATATCTGTGGGCAAACTGTCGTCTTCTACAATTTGTGCCTTTTTTAATTCGCCGTATAATTTACTGAAATTTTCTCTTTCATTCACCTGCATTCCTTGCAGGTTCTTTACATAACTGTTTAATATTTCATAATCGGTTCTTGTAAGTATAACCGGGGTTGATGTTGGGTTTAGTGTTGCAGTTGCCATTGTATTAAAATTTAATTGTTTATTAAAATTGATTATTAAAAAGTATTTGTTACCATTTGATTTCTTAAAAAAGATAAAAACTCTTTAGTGAGAAAGAAATTTAAAATAAATTTGATTTGAAAAAATAAAAAATAAGAGAATAACCCCCGTAGCTTATTTAATATAGTACGGGGAAAAAGGTTCTAAGTCCTTATTCTTTGAGAAAAACAGAATAAGATCGCGACTATTTAAAATTGGATTCGAACTATTACACACAAGTGCAAAGACAGGCGTCTTGCATTTTATAATATCTTGTATGTAATGTAAAAGAATCATCCTGATGAAATTACAAATTAAAACGGAACTGGCAAAATATTAAAACGAAGAAAACATAAACAGTTGTTAATTCAGCAATTCAACGGATAAATATTAATATTTGTCTCTTATATGTTGAATAAATTTTTCCACTCCTTTTCTTATAGTTGTTGCAGATCCTCGATGGTTATTTACTAAAATTGAAAAGATGAGCAGTTTGTTCCTATGGGTATATAAAAAACCACTTAGGGCAACTACACCATTCAACGTTCCTGTTTTTACAAAAATATATCCACTGTCCTGTCGGTAATAACTTCTTATTGTTCCCGTACCGCCGGTGGGCAAAATATTCTTAATTCTTTCCATTCCAAAATCATTTTTCATCTTCTTCAAAATGAATACAAAATCTTTTGGAGAAAAAATATCATAACGACTAAGGCCGGACCCATCTACCCAACCCGGCTTTTGAGGCATAAGCGCATAATCAGTTTTCAATAGAGTATCGATAATTCTTTGATCGCTCATTAATCCTAATAACTTTTCACTCACCATTAATAAAGTTTGCTCCGCATAAAAATTATCGCTTCGGTGCATCATTGACTTTAATAAAGAATCTACAGGCTGCGAATGGACGATATGCATTAAAGTCCCGGTATAATTATCAATTATGGTTACCTGCGCATGCAACGAATCTTCTAAAAGCTGCTGCAATGTTTTTTCATAAGGGTTAAAAGGGATTTCCTGAAATTTAGAATAGCCGTTTTCGATGGTAAAATCATTACTATCCCACGGTTTTTCCGACTTGAACCCTGTCAATAATTTTTCTTTAACCAAAGTTTTGATTTTGAAATAGGAAGGCATGAAAGTTAAACTACCATCGTTTTTCCAATGTATTTTTAATGTATTTCCATAAATGGGAAACGCACTTCTTTGCGCCATATAATCTTCCATATAATCATCCCAGCCCCATCCGCTGCCTAAATAATCATCAAAATCAGAACTTACTATTTGTATGGATTTATATTTTTTTAGAAAAGTAAAAACCGGGCTATTGGTATAATCGCTATGCAAAAAAGAAGGGTCAGCCATTCCTTTTATCACCACAGTACTATCGTTTACCGGCTTATATTTTATTCCAACTAAACTATCTCCCAGGTATTTCATGGCTGCGTAACATGTGGCTAATTTGGTATTACTCGCCGGTGTAAAATATTTATTGGCCTGGTAGTTATACCAATATTTTCCTGTGGCAGGCTCATAAATACTGATGCCGGTATGGGCATTTTCAAAACCTTCACTTTGTAGAAGGTCTCTGTTCGCAGCCCTGTTTATTTTTTTGGAAACCGAGCAGGAAAAAAATAAAAAAGTGGAAATGATAATCACGAAAAAATATATCCTTTTCATCCCGTTAAATTACAAATAATGCTATTAAAGCATGCAAAAAATTATAGATTTATTATTCAAATCCTTTGCGTAAGTTGGCCAATATGTTACTGTATTCATGCCGGCACAAAAACCAATAAGACAAATTTTTAGAATTTCTTTGTATATTAACTATTAATTTGTAGGAGGTTGTATTAAATTCGTTTTACAATTTTTTTTCATCCCGGAAATTTTAAAATAGATAATTATGAAAAAATGGATCATACTGCTTTTATTACCATTATTTTTTCAGGCTAAAGCACAGGACCAGGATGAAAATAGTGAGGTAACTCAACATGGTTTCCAACCTGAAAAAATTTTTACGGGTGGCAGTGCCAACCTCGGATTTGCAAGTGGAAGCACGAGTTTGGGAATTACGCCTCAAATCGGTTACAGTCTTACCAACTGGATGGATGCCGGTATCAATTTTAATCTGAATTATCTATCTCAAAAGTATTATGTTTCTCAGGATAAAGTAAGACAAACCACTTACGGCCCCGGGGCCTTTGTTAGGTTGTTTCCAGTGAATTTCCTGTTTGCAACAGGCCAGTTTGAGTATAATTCGATCCATGTTAAATCCATTCCAAATATTGGCCCTGAACAAAAATTTAGTTTGGATGCCAAAAGCCTTTTAATAGGTGCAGGATATTCCGGGGGAAGGCAAAGAGGTGGTAATACTTATTATTATTTATCCATCATGTGGGATGTTTACGGAGATCCTAATTCTCCTTATCGCGATCAATATGGAAACACAAGCCCTGTTATCCGTGCCGGTTATAATATTGGTTTGTTTCAAAACCGATACAGAAGAAAATATTGATATCCATTTTTGTCAAAACAAGAATATTGACTAAAAGTTGGTTTACTGTAAGTTGTCTTATTTTAATTGCTGCGCATTCTACTAAAAAGTTATAGTAATTTCTTTCAAATTATTTTATATTTACCAATCCTTTTTCTACTGCATATAGATTCTGTGAAAAATTTAATCCAGGCCATTTGAGGATACACGTTTTGTATTTTATAACCGTTCAATAACTTTTATGAACAGGCAAATTGTCCTTATTACCGATAAACTAACTATTAAAGTTGCTTTTATATTTCTCTCTTTTCTTGCATTTAATAATGCCAGGAGCCAGAGTAGTAATGAGAAAGGGCTGCCTTTTATTACGAATTATACACCAAAAATGTATGACGGGAATGTTCAAAACTGGAGTATTGAACAGGATAATAACGGCATTATGTACTTTGCAAACAGTGGCAAAAGTGGAAAAAGCGAAGCCATAAGCTTTGACGGAATTAAATGGAATTCCATACCTGCTTCGGGATACGGTACAGGCGTTAATTCAAGGTGTCTCATAAAAGATAAGGATGGCATAATTTATTATGGTAATGTTGGCGACTTTGGTTTTTTGGGACATGATAGCCTTGGACGAACAAAGGCATACTCCCTGGTGCAAAATGTGCCAAAAGAAAAGCGTACTTTTTTTGATATCTGGTCAGCGCAAATCACTAGTAAGGGAATATATTTTCAGTCAAGAGAAAGATTGTTCAGGCTTACAAAAGCAGGAACCGGTAGTAATCAACAATGGATATCAAAATCATGGGAGCCCGCTACCCACTTTATGTACACCTTCTATCTTGATGGAATCCTGTATGTTCATGAGCAGGAAGTAGGCCTGTTAAAAATGGTAAATGATTCCCTTATTCTTATCCCCGGAAGTGAATTTCTTGGTAAAGACCGGTTACAGGTAATGTTGCCTTATACTGGAACAATCTCTAAAAAAAATCCCCCGGTTCAAAAGAAATACCTCGTAGGTGCAATGAAAGGCAACCTTTACATTTTTGATGGTAAAAATTTTACGCCATTTAAAACCGAAGCGGATGATGTACTACAATCATCTTTACTGTATAAAGGAATTCTTGTAAACGGAAATTATGTTTTGGGTACAACTGGAAAAGGGTTGATCATTATTGATCCTGCGGGAAAATTGCAACAAGTGATAAGCAGAAATACTGGACTACAAAGTAGTTCGATTTATTCTATTTTCCTTGATCGTGCAGGCTCATTATGGTTAGGATTGGATAATGGTATTTCAAAAGTGGAAATTAATTCTCCATTTACAAAATTTGGTGTTCAGTCCGGGATTGTTTCGAGCACTCTTTCTATGGCGCGTTTACCGAATGGCTCACTTTATCTTGGCACGAACAACGGTTTGTTAAAGTATAATCCATCTTCATCAAAATTTGAATTAAATGACCGGGTTGCAAAAAACCAGGTTTTTAACCTTCTTGTAGATGGTAAAACCTTATTGATTGCTACCGATGGGCTTTATTTGATTAAGGATAATAAAACTTTTTTAGTGCAGCCTTCAATCGCCGGCAATCTAAAAATACCGTTCTTAACTATTTCAAAAAAATATCCAAACCTACTGTATGCCGGAACCAGTTTTGGAATCACTCTTTTTATCCGTGACCCAAATAAAATCTCAGGCTGGCAATACCTTGGAGAAATACCCGGTATCAAAGAAGGTGTCTGGTCATTTGCTGAAAAAAAAGATGGTGAGATGTGGGCGGGAACTCAGGGAGGAGCAACTTATCTGGTCACTCTTTCAGTTGACGAAAAGGGGAAGCCCAATATTGCTAAAACAAAAGTTGAAATCTTTGGACAGAAGGAAGGTTTTAAAACTTCTTTTAATGGTGTTTTTACTCTCAATAATATCATTTATTTTTTATCTGATTCTGCTACTTACACCTTCAATGAAAAACAAAAACAGTTTGAAAAAGCTTCACTTTATGGCGTGACTAATTTTAATGGAATTGAAGATAGTACAAAAAAAATATGGATAGGTGAAGGTACCCCTGATAACTTCAAGGGGATAATTGCAACTCCACAATCAGATGGAAACTATCACCTGGATTCAACCTCGCTTTTACCTATTAACGATATACTTTTCAACTCAACTCTATATCCTGACATCAACCATATTGTATGGTTTCTTTCAAACGATGGCCTTTATCGCTATGACCAAAAAATAAAAGGGAATATTGAACAGCCATATAAAACGTTGATCAGCAATATTACTGCAGAAAAACAAAGGCAAAGCCAGGATGAAATACATGGAAGTGAAATCCCTAAAATAAAATTCAACGATAATTCATTACGGTTTGAATACGCTGCTCCTTTTTATGAACAGGAAGAAAAAACAGAATTTCAAACCTGGCTCGAAGGTTTTGAGAAAACCTGGAGTGATTGGGGAAAAAATTCCTATAAAGAATACACGAATCTTTCTCCCGGAAAATATACATTTCATGTAAGAGCCAAGAACCTGTATCATAAAATAAGTGAAGAAGCTGTTTATTCATTTACCATACTGGCACCCTGGTACCAAACCTGGTGGGCATATTTGTTGTATGCTCTCCTGTTTTTGTTGGTTGGATTTTTAATACTGAGTTCCCGTACTGCTAAACTGAAAAAGAAGCACCGGGAGTTGGAAAAAACAATTGATGAAAGGACTGCCCAACTTAGTAACAAAGTAGAAGAACTGGCTGTAATCAACAGCGTGCAGGAGGGATTGGTAGCTCAACTGGATATTCATAAAATATATGAATTAGTGGGAGAAAAAATACGCGAGATCTTTAACGCGCAAACGATCGTAATTGCAACTTACGAGCGACTATCAAATCGTATTATCGAAAGATATTCCTACGAAAAAGGGGACAGGGCTCTTTGGAAACCTTATGAACCTGTCGGTTTTAGTAAACGTGTGATAGAAAGCCGTGAAACTATTTTATTGAATAAAAATGTAAAAGAAGAAAGCCTGAAAATTGGAAGCATAGCCATGACTGGGGAAATGGCAAAATCCATTCTTTTTGTGCCAATGATCGAAAACGAAAATGTAACTGGCTTCATTACTTTACAAAATATAGATAATGAAAATGCATTTTCTGAATCTGACGTTAATCTTCTTAAAACCCTTGCCAATAGTATGACTGTGGCTTTAAAAAGTGCCCAACTATTTAATCAAACCAATCAGCTTTTGAAAGAAACAGAACAGCGCACCGCTGAGCTTTCTGTAATCAACAGCGTTCAGGAAGGATTGGCAAAGGAGCTTCACATGCAAGCCATTTATGAACTGGTGGGTGATAAATTAAGCGTAGTAATGCACACGCTTGATATTGATATTCGATTATTTTCTCCGGAAAATGACCAGGTGTTTTATCCTTACGTGCGCGATCAGGGAAAAGTAATAAATGTCCCTCCATCTGCTATGCAAGGAATGTCAAAACATGTTTACGAAACCCGGCAAACATTAATTATAAATGAAAAATTGGAAGATCGGATGAAGGAACTTGGATCTTTTACGATACCTGGCACCCAGATGGAAAAATCATTTATGGCGGTGCCGATCATCGTAGGTAATAAGGCACTTGGAATGGTCAGTATTAGTAATTACGAAAAAGAAAATGCATTTAGTGATTCAGAAGTACGGCTGCTGCAAACGGTAGTTTCCGCTATGAGTGTGGCTTTGGAAAATGCACGTTTGTTTGATGAAACTACAAGGCTTCTGAAAGAAACTGAACAGCGGACTGCTGAACTTGGCGTGATCAATAGCGTCCAGGAAGGCCTGGTGAGAGAGATGAATATCAGCGCAATTTATGAATTGGTTGGAGAACGCCTGTGCGAGTTATTTCCTGATACACAAACATTAGTTATCAGAACTTTCGATCATTCAAAAGGATTAGAAAATTGGCAATACGCTATAGAAAAAGGAAACCGCCTATACAGTGAGCCACGCGAAATTAATTGGGTTAATAAAAAATTGATCGCTTCTCGAAAGCCCCTTCTTATTAATGAAGATTTTTTAAGCGTAGCGAAGGAACATGCAGGAATAAACCTTTCAATCGGGGAAGCTCCAAAGTCCGTAATATTTGTGCCAATGATAGTGGGCGACGTTGTGAAAGGGTCTGTCAGTCTTCAAAATGTGGATAAGGAAAATGCTTTTACTGATTCGGATCTGCGATTATTGACAACGCTCACCAATAGCATGAGTGTGGCGTTGGAAAATGCCCGGTTGTTTGATGAAACAACTCATTTATTATCCGATGCAAAACAAAGAGCTTCCGAATTGACCACCGTAAACAGTATCAGCAAAGCATTGGCGTCACAATTGAATCCGAACGAACTCATTAATTTGGTAGGCGACCAATTGCGCGATCTTTTCAAAGCCAATATCGTTTATCTCGCTTTGTTAAATAAAAAGAACAACATCATTTATTTCCCTTATCAATACGGAGATAACATGGCGCCTTTAAAATTGGGAGAAGGGCTTACTTCCAAAATTATCCAAACAGGTGAACCACTACTTTTCAATAAAGATGTGATAACCCATACGGACAATCTTGGCTTACAACGGGTAGGCATTCCGGCGGCCTCTTATCTTGGAGTGCCCATTCCCCTTGGCGATGAAATAATAGGTGTGTTAAGTGTACAAAGCACTGAACAGGAAAACCGATTTAATGAAAATGACTTGCGCCTTTTGACGACTATTGCATCTTCAGTTGGAGTTTCTTTAAGTAACGCCCAGCTATTTGAAGAGGTGAAACAGGCAAAAATGGAAGCTGAAAATGCCACCAAAACGGCAGAAAAGGCAAACGAAGCAAAGAGCGCATTTCTATCTACTGTGAGCCACGAACTTAGGACTCCACTGACTTCTGTTCTGGGATTTGCCAAAATAATTAATAAGCGTCTAAATGATAAAATATTTCCGATAGTTGACCAAAGTGATAATAAAATAGAAAAAACGGTAAACCAAATCAATGAAAATTTACAGGTGGTAATTTCTGAAGGTGAAAGACTAACTCATTTAATAAATGATGTCCTTGATTTGGCAAAAATAGAAGCCGGAAAAATGGAATGGAATAAGGAAGACGTTTCATTGTCGGAAGTGGTAGAAAGAGCAATTGCTGCGACGACTTCACTTTTTGAACAGAAGGGAATCAAACTTGTCAAAAAAATTGACAATGACGTACCCATCATCACAGGCGATACAGACAAACTGATCCAGGTGGTTATCAATCTTTTTTCTAACGCTGTTAAATTTACTGACGATGGAAAAATTACCTGTGAAGTTGGCCAAAAGGATAATGAAGTAATAGTAAGTGTTACTGATACCGGCATTGGAATAGCGCCGGAAGATTTCGGAGCGGTTTTCGAACAATTTAAACAAGTAGGTGGAGATACTCTTACTGACAAACCAAAGGGAACTGGTTTAGGACTTCCTATTTGTAAAGAAATTGTTGAACATCATGGCGGCCGGATTTGGGTGGAAAGCGAAGTGGGTAAAGGGAGTACTTTTTCTTTTGCTCTTCCTTTTATCTCTTCAACAGAAAAAACGGTTAGAAAAGAAAACCCCATTCATCTTAATGAACTCGTAAAGCAGTTGAAAGAACAAATGGTTTTTTCCCAATTAAAAGCGGTGGGGAAAAATGCTACTATTCTTGTGGTAGATGATGATGATTCTATAAGATCCTTATTGGAACAGGAATTGGGCGAAGCCGGGTATTTAATTGAGCAGGCGCCGAATGGAAAAGCGGCATTGGAAAGTATCAGAAAACATCGTCCGGATCTCATCATACTGGATGTGATGATGCCGGAAATGAATGGGTTTGACGTGGCGGCAATTCTGAAAAATGACCCGCAGACGATGGATATTCCAATCATCATTTTATCGATTATCCAGGATAAAGCAAGAGGTTTCAGAATTGGTGTTGATCGTTATCTTACCAAACCAATTGACACGGCGCAGCTATTTACAGAAGTGGGAAATTTACTTGAACAGGGAAAATCAAAAAAGAAGGTGATGGTGGTGGATGAAGACAGTGAAGCGATTCGCTCACTAACTGAAGTGCTTCACACCAAAGGCTACCAGGTGTTTGAATCTGATGGGAAAGAATTGGTGCAAAAGGCCATTTCCAACCAGCCGGACATCATTATTCTAAATTCCGTTTTATCAGGCAACCAGGAAATCGTAAAAACATTACGTTTTGAAAAGGGATTGGAAAATGTATTGTTCTTTATTTATCAATAGGGCGGAAGGCAGAAAGCAGAAAGCAAAAGACAGTAAACAAAGAAATAATGACAATTTTTATTTTTCATTGTAGGGCAGATTGAAGAAACTAAAAACTAAAAACTAAAAATGGATCAAAAACTTTTAATTGTAGATGATGAAGCACATATCAGGATGCTGCTGGAACAAACGCTGGAAGACCTGGAAGATGAAGGGGTTAATTTCTTCTCAGCGCAAAACGGCGAAGAGGCATTTGAAATTATAAAAACGGAAAAGCCGCAGTTGGTTTTTTTAGATGTGATGATGCCAAAAATGAATGGCATGGAAGTGTGCAGAAAGGTGAAAAAAGAGCTGCAACTCAAAGATGTGTTTATCGTATTGCTCACTGCGAAAGGCCAGGAACTTGACCGGCAAAAAGGGCAGGAAGTGGGCGCTGATCTTTATATGACTAAACCATTTGACCCTGAAGTGATATTAGATAAGGCAAGAGAAATACTGGGTTTGTAAATCACTGCAAATTGATACTGATAAAATAAGATGGCTAAATTAAGTTTAAAAAATATTTTGAGTAAAGATATTGACACTGTCAATTTCGTAACTTCTTTGGCCGGACAATTAAACGCAGCTATTTCTATAGAAGATAATAACGGTAAGATCCTGCTCTCTATCGGAACGCCTTCTTCTCACTTTCAATTTCCTGTTTTATTTGTAAATGAAACGATGGGTTGGGTTAAAGGAAGCGTAGAAGGAGATTCAATTGCTAAAATTTTATCCCATTTATTAATTAAAGAATCAGAAAGAAAAAGCCTGGGAAGCGAAGTTTTGAACTTATACCAGGAAATAAACCTGATTTTTAATTTTTCTGAAAAACTGGCTCAAACTATCGGAGCCAAGGCCATTTCTGAAATCACTTTAGATGAAGCAGCCCATGTGGTAAAAGCAAAAAGCGGTGTAATCGTTTTGTGGGACGAAGAGCAAAAATGTTTAAGGGTGGAAGCTTCATTGGATGAATCTTTTTTTGATGAAACCCAAATAAATATCCAGTTGCCTCTGCTACTCAACATTCTGCTGAGCGGCCATTCTGAAATCATCAGTGATCTTTCTGAATTAAAAAATGCAGGAATTATTTTGCCTGAAATAAGATCCGTTGTTTATTCGGCTTTGAAAGTAAAACACCGTATCATGGGCGCCATAATACTGGCAGATAACGAACCGGATAAATATACAGCAGCCTCTTTAAAATTATTAACCACTCTTGCTTTGCAATCTTCTTCTGCCATTGAAAGTTCATTGCTTTATGAAAAGAATATCCGGGAAGTGCAGGAAAAAGAAGCAGCGATGCGAAAAATATTCGAGGCGACCGGGAAGTTTGTGCCGCACCAGTTTTTAAAATCTTTAGGGCGCGAAGTGATAACCGATGTAAAACTGGGCGACCAGGTAGAAAAAATTGTGACTGTACTTTTTACGGATATACGAAACTACACGAGCCTTTCAGAACAAATGACCCCGGAAGAAACTTTTGGATTCATCTGTTTGTTTAATGAAAGGATGGGGCCGGTCATCAGAAAAAACAGGGGATTTATCAATCAATATTTGGGTGATTCGATAATGGCTATTTTCCCGGTAAGCGCCAGGGATGCCTTAAAAGCTGCCATTGAAATGCAAAATGAAGTTTCAGAAATAAACACCATTTTGGTGGAAAAAAACAGGCCGTCCATCCAAATCGGAATTGGAATGCATACAGGCCCCCTGATCATGGGCATTACAGGCGATTTTGAAAGAATGGACGCTTGTACTATTTCTGACACCGTCAATACCGCTTCGCGCGTAGAGAGCCTCACGAAACATTATAAAACTAATATTTTATTAAGCGACGCAAGTCTTGCCCAGATAGAAAACAGGGAAGAATTTCATCTTCGAAATCTTGGGTTGGTTCAGTTGAAAGGCAAGCACCATTCCATTAATATTCATGAATGTTTTAGTTGCGATAAGGAAAGAGAGTTAGAAAATAAATTGAGTACACTTTCTATTTTTAACGAGGGTGTTTCTTTGTATCATTCTAAAGAATTTGAAAAGGCGAAAGAGGCTTTTCAAAAAGTAGCGGAAATGGATCCCGGCGATCGTACAGCGCATTTCTTTTTGGGCATTTCAAATCAAATTCTTGAATCGGGCCATCATGAAACCAAAGCCGGAATTATAGAAATGAACGAGAAATAAATACCAAAATAAAAATCTTTGAAATAAGTGCGTTTACTGCAATTTTTGCGGGTCTTGATCTTCTATCTTATCAAAGCCACACTGCCTTTCTTAAAAACGGGTTTACCTAAATAATCTATTCCTTTTGCCATCCATACATAAATATCCGCATCCTGTGGTGACCCCTTGAAAGTGCCATCCCATCCTACTTTCTGAACATTGGTAGAAAAAATCAGTTCCCCGCGCCTGTTGTAAACTTTAAAAAAATACAACTCTTTAATGCCTATAGGAATCGGCCTGAAAGCATCATTTCTTCCATCACCATTGGGAGTGAATGCGTCCGGTACGTATAAATCCGGC
>JBDTKU010000055.1:0-15492 GCA_039935135.1 Ginsengibacter sp.
TTCTTTTCTTGCCGGAGAAACTATTTGGCTTAAACCACCAAATCGGGTTGAATTTGATTTAACGTCATAGTTAATCCTGACGGGAGATTGTGCATCTTCAGAAGATAAACTCTTTAACGCAGCATTACAATTATTGATTTCACTTTGTTCATCGAGGAGATTTTTATTGATCGTTGAAATATTATATTCTACGGTTTTCATTGAAGAACGGATATCGGCTTTATCCGTTTCCTTTGCGGACTTTAATAGATTATCTAAAGTCCCCCTTGAAGCCTGTGTTGATTTCAACAATTCATTTTCATCCTTCAACACTTTTCCCATTCGGGCAATTAAAAATTTCAAAAATTCTACCCGGCTCAATGGAATAAAAAGAGGCTGATCGTTTCCCGGAACGATACGAAGGGGTTCACCCTTATAGCTAATCGTGAAATAATCTTTTGTAGAATCTAAAAATGCCGGCTTTTCAAAAAATAAAGGGAAGTGTAGATCTTCACAATTTTGCCAATAATTTCCCATCTGGTGAAAGATATCGAACGGATTGATCAATAAGTGCACGTCAGCGCCATCCATTGATTTTTTAATCGCCCCGGTTTTCTTATCCCTTAATAAAGTCCGTAAATAACACAAAATTTCACCCTCCGGCTCTTTTTCCTTCAGGCTTAATGCGGATGTGGACAAATCCACTTTTGCATCAAAACCGATGGGGGGATTCAATACCCGGCAAGCACCAATGAGATCCTTAATTTTTTCAGTGGTGGTTGCCATGGAATTTGCTTTAGCCGCCGACAACACTTTAAAGCTTTTAATAAATGGTAGCACCTTTTCTGTCCTGGTGAGCGTGCCCTTTACATCAGGTGCATTTTCAACATTTAATTGCCCATAACAGGAAATACTAATAAAAAAAAATAAAGCAAAAGGAAATCACTTTATTAAAATGGTTATGCATGATAAAATGGTTTTTATAATTTCATTTTTTTAAACATCCTCTTTTCAAACAGTTGATGGATTGAATTTATTTCTTTACAAATTCCACCCTCCTGTTATTAGCTTTTCCTTCTGCATTGTCATTTTTATCTATTGGCTTCGATTCTCCAAATCCTTTCGTAGTAAGCCTTGAGTCATCAATTCCCATGTCAACTAACTTTGCCTTTACGGCTTCGGACCTGGATAGTGAAAGTTTCATATTCGTATCATCATTTCCATCGCTATCAGTATGACCATCTATTTCAAAATTCAAATCTTTATGGTCTTTTAAAAGTTTTGCGATTTCATTCAGCGCTCCCATAGATTCCGGTTTAATGGAAGATTTATTGACATCAAACAAAATCCCATGAGTGATAAATTTTCCATCGGTAACAATTTTATTGTACTTATCATCGCCTCCTTCAGCAAGCCTCATATTTTTTATTTTCACACCATATCTATCTGCCTTTATATAAAACTTATCCGCACCTGTTGGCGAAGTATTTACCGCGCAGACTCTATAAGCATCTATATAAGCCTTCCCGATATTCTTACGAACATAAATGGCAACGTGATGCCAGGTATTTCCCGAAAAGGATTTTTGTAATTCGGGTGGAAAGTTTTGAGGCCCACTATTACTGATCGAACACTTTGAATTATTAATGATAGTAAATTTATAAAGGCCACCATTATAGAAATTTTCATTATCCATTTTTGCGAATCCAACATTAAAGTCGCTGGCATATCGAAAATAATTTCCTTCATCATTTTCCAGCATCATATCAAATTCCAAAGTGAACTGTTCGGGCAAATACTTTTCTGTATTCATCAGGGGTTCTACTGCAGTGCTTGCATCCGGCTGAAGATGCAGGATTTTTTCTGCTTCGTAAGTTTGTATTTCAGCGGATCCTTTTTTGATGGTAAAACGTGCAGGTAGTTCCGCATCTGGTTCTAAACTTAGATCCGGTTCAAAAATTATTTTATCGCCAGGTACAAAGTCATAATTTTTATAAGAATTCATGGTTGGTTTAGATTTTTTGATTTCAGCCATATTCGTGTCATTTGAAGTGCTTTGGGCATTAACTGCTACGGATTCGTTACTGCCTTTTTTCCCTGTTGCAGCATCAGTTGTGTTATCGATTGCCCTATCTGTAGTATTTCCTGCTTTGTTGATTATTTTATTTTCAGCACGGCTTTTCACTTCATTTTTTATTTTTCTCAAAAATTGTGCGTGCGAATTTTGAAAAGAAAACAAAAGCATGAAACAAAAAGTAGCGGGTAATGAGATAACAAACGCTTTCATAATGTATATTTTTAGATGGTGAAAATTCCTGGAAAACCAGGTTTTTTATTCTCAGCAAATGTCTGCTACATAAGCGTTTCAGACAATCACACAAAAGCGGGATTTTTCCTTCTACCGGAAAAAGGGGATTTTTTTGAAAAGGTTGGAGAGATGGTTTTTTTTAGAGAAATTCGTTTTCGTTTCATCACTGTCTTCAAGAATCTTATTAAATAATAATGATCCAAAGATTTCAAAAATTTCTTTTCATATTCTTATTGAGCGCTTATCTGCCAATCGGTTTATTTGCGCAAAATAAAATTAATGACAGTTTGGAAAAGGAATTGAAAAACCAAAAATTACCTGACAGCATCCGGCTTGAAACGTTGTTACAGCTTGGCTGGAATTATTCGTTGGTCAATACAGATTCTGCCCGACAGCTACTGGATAAAGCAGTCTCTTACTCAAGATTGATTAACGATAAAAATAAAATTGGCCAGGCATACAATTATATCGGCACGAATTTCTTAAGATCCAGTGATTATGACAGTGCAATATTTTATTATTCCCTTGCTGATTCATTTTATGTGATTGCACATACTGAGTTATCGCGATTAAATCTTTGTATCAATAAAATGGCGATTGCAGCAGTTAAAGTTGAGCAAGGAAATGAATTGGAAGCAATTCAATATTACCTGGATGGGATTGATTCGTTGGAAAAATCTGATTTCCCAAACAAATGGAACATTTTGGTAAGTGCCTATTCCAATATCGGGAACGTGTATAATGCAATAAACCAATTCCCTAAGATGCTCGAATACGATTTGAAAGCGCTCAAAATTTGTAAAACACAAAGCATCCCGATTGCAAAAACAGCGCAGGTTCAATTGCTCACATCGCTTGCCTACATAAAACTAAAACAACTGCCCGAGGCTTTTGATCTATTACAAAAAACAGAATCACTTTCCAAAAAGATCAATTCGCCATTTATTTTTTCTACGCAATACGGAATCGTGGGAAGATATTATAAAGCACAAAAAAATTATGACAGCGCTTTAGTTTATTATAACAAGTCGCTCAGTTATGCAAGAAAAATAATTAATAAATTCCAGGAAACTAATATGCTTCAGGAGATAGGAATTATTTATTTTGAAAATAAGGAGTATTTAAAAAGCAGTGAATTCCTGAAACAATCACTGGCGGTAAGCCAAAAGATTGGTGATAAAAAGCGTGAGGTAATTTCCTTAAAATATTTATCAGAAATTTTCACTTTATTAAAAAATGATCATGAGGCAGTTAAAATGTACCAGGCCTACATAAAACTCAATGACAGCCTTGATAAATCAGCCAATTTAGAAAAGATAAATGAAATAGAAAATAAATACCAGGCCGCCAGTAAACAAGTGCAGATTATTTCTTTGCAGAAAGACAATATTCTTCAAAAATCAACTTTACAACAAAGACGAACACTTATTGTATCCCTGGTTGCAGGATGTATTTTGCTATTATTTGTTGCTTTACTGTTCTACAAAAATTTTAAAAATAAAAACCGGCTTCTTCTTCAAAGTGAAAAACTTCATCAGCAACAATTAAGCGAATTGGAAAAGGAACGAAAATTAGAGGCTGCTGAATCGGTGATGCAAGGGCAGGAAAAGGAACGAAGCCGTTTAGCGAGAGACCTTCACGATGGTGTGGGAGGATTATTATCAGGTGTAAAATTATCGATGTCAAATATGAAAGGAAACGTCTTTTTATCAGAAGAGAATGCGCGATCTTTTAACACCGTGATCTCTCAATTGGATCTATCTATTGCAGAACTACGAAGAGTTTCGCACAACATGATGCCTGAAGCGCTGATAAAATACGGATTAAAAGAAGCGCTGGAAAACTATTGTGAAAACCTGAATGTGTCGGGGAAAATAAACGTGAAATTGCAAACTTATGGAATGGAAAACAGGATGGAGCAGAACACTGAAATTGTGATCTATAGAATTATCCAGGAATTGCTGAATAATGTGATAAAATATGCTGATGCAGAAAATGTTTTAATACAATTGTCGCGGACAAATGGCCGTTTCAATCTTACTGTAGAAGATGATGGAAAAGGTTTTGATGTAAAAGCCAATCAAAATTGGACCGGGGCAGGTTTAGCCAATGTCAAAGCGCGTGCAGAATACCTCAATGCAACAGTAGATATTATTTCCGCACCGGGAGAAGGAACGTCTGTGAATATTGAAGGGAATTGCGCATAACAGGGTGCATGGATAATTTCAAAACAGCTAAAGCAAAAAACACAAAAAAATGGCTACACAAATTTTTATAGTGGATGATCATCCAATGGTAGTGGAAGGATTAAACTCTTTACTAAATCAATTGGAGAATTTAGAAGTAGCAGGATCAGTGTCAAATGCTTTTGATGCAATACCTTTTTTAAAACAAAATCCTATAGATGTTATTTTATTAGACATTAATCTTCCTGACATTAGCGGGATAGATCTTTGCAAAAAAATCCACAAAGAATTTCCTCAAATAAAAATAATCGGCATCAGCACATTTAGCGAAAGGAGCTATATCTCGCGAATGATAGAGAATGGCGCATCAGGATACCTGATAAAAAGCGCTTCAAAAGAAGAAATCGCAGAAGCGATTGACACGGTTCTCAAAGATAAAATGTATCTGAGTGTGTCAATGGAGCATATCGCCAAACCCCTTTCTATCTTGTCTTCAGGCCATATTCCTTCTCTCACAAAAAGAGAGAAAGAAATTTTGGCACTCATTTCTGAAGGATTGACCAATAATCAAATTGCAGAAAAATTATTTATTAGTCCTCTTACAGTAGATTCCCATCGAAAAAATTTATTGACTAAACTGAATGCCAACAACACAGCTTCCCTGGTTCGTGTAGCTATAGAAAATGGATTAATTTAATAATCAATTCAGGGTTTTTCCATTGGGCTGTCCGCAATTCGTCTTCCTGCGCCGGTCTTATAATAAGTTCTGAAAAATTCATCTGCAGATAAAGCCCCACTCCCTTTGATGGCAAAAAGAATCAACAAAATAAATACCACTATTGACAAAATTAACTCAGAGGAACTTTGTTCAATATTTTTAATATTCACAAAAACTATCGCAATAAAAAGTATAGGAATTTGAACAATGGAGGAAGTTCGTGTAAAGAGCCCGGTCAAAATAAATAATCCACACAACAATGTTAGATAGGCAAGAATAAAAGTAATAGTTTCAGAATTCTTCGAAAAAACACCAATGCCTGATTGTTCAATCAATGACTTTAGAAGTTCAGTATCCCTGATAAAAACAATTCCTTTCCAAAAAAGAATGAGGCCTAAAATTATTCTGACCACAGTAAGCCACGCCGGCTGTTTTAAACTCGTTTTTTCTGTTACGGGTGATTCTACCATTGCAATGAATTTTTGAGGTTGAAAATAAATGTTAGATTAATCAGTTCCTGATATATTCGAGGATAATTTACAATATTTTATTTATATGATAAATACAAACTTCGTGCAGAAAATAAAAATCTGTATTATTTGTTCGTTTACTGCTTAAACTAAAAACAGAATTATTTTTTTGTGGCCCTCAGAAAATCGCTGCCGGGAATTTTTTTTTAAAATGACCAAAACTATTTTTATCCCAAACGTTGATTCATCGCCCGATTGAGTTAAAAATATTAATAATCAATGATTAAAAATTTACTTTACAACAAATTAAAAAGGTAATGAAAAAAGTTTTCCTCGGAGGCACCTGCAACGGATCAAAATGGCGGGATAGTCTTATTCCTAAATTAAAAATCGACTATTTTCAACCCCAAACTGATGAATGGACTCATGAAATGATGGAAGAAGAACTAAAACAAAGAAAAGTATGTGATTTTTGTCTCTATGTGATCACTCCAAAAATGACAGGATTTTATTCAGTTGCTGAAGTAGTTGATGACAGCAACAAACGCCCCGAAAAAACAATTTTTTCTTTTCTTAATGAAGATGACGGATCAACTTTTTCTGAGCATCAGCAAAAGTCATTAGAACAAACTGCGAAAATGATAATAGGAAATGGCGCAAAATATTTGAAAACTTTTGATGAGATTGCTGAATACTTAAACAATCATTAAACTATAATTTATGTCTGCTTTACTCGACTGGATCAATCATCCCGATCGGATTTGGTGATTTAAACAATGATCTTCGGAAAACCAATCTTTTAATTTCTTAATTGCCATATAATTTTTGTATCACCTGCGACAATCTGAATTCATTAACAGCGCAAGACAAAACATACTTGCGATGATGACGTGAAAAGTTTAACGATATGAGCCGTGCATCCAATCGTGAGTTACTTAATAAATTAGGAAGTAAAAGCCTCAGAGACCACTAAACCAGAACATTTCGCAAACTTTTAGTGATACATTTTTTATCTGATTGGTGGCGATGCATCAAATTTAATAGTTACGTTGCCGGTTTTAGTTTTTGTATAATCTTCGAAGCCGCCATAATAAGAACAAACTTTTATAAAATATTTTCCGGGTGGTACATTATAAAAAACATATAAGCCGTCTTTAAATTTCGCTATCTTTTTGCCCATGGCATTTTCCAGGGCTACATCGCAGCCTATTTCATAAACACGCGATTTACGGATAATCTTTGCATTCCCGGAATTATCAGGAATCAAATAAATCAATAAATTTCTGGGAAGAGTTTTACTCAATTCAAAATGAAGATTTAGCTTAAGGCTATTGGTATCCGCCACATCATCTTCCCTTCTTCCTACAGGTGAATACGGTTCAGGATGCTTCATCTTATAATCGTAAAATTCCCGGCTCAATTTCGCATAAGCTTCCTGCAGGTCTGTCAATTTTGTACTGTCTAAAGTAATTCGTCTTTGCAAAAACTGAATTGATCTTTTCGCATCATCGCTTAAAAGCGCAGAAGCATTTTTATTGTCGAGCAATTCTGTAATCTGCGCATCCTGCAAAGCAAGTTCGTTTTTTAGTTGTGAGCGCTGATTGTCGATTTTAGCAAACAGTTGTTGCAGCGAATCCATTTTAAGGCTATCCGCAGTGGAGATTTGTTTGATGCCCAATAACGGAGTGTCTTCAATGTTATTTCCCGTGTTACCATTGCCGGGAAAATTACCTCGATGGTTTTTTCTACTTTGTATGATAGAATCCTTGATTATTGCAAGCGAAGCTGAATCAATTGTTATTTGTTTTTCAATCTCTGCCTGTTTTTTTATGGCGTCATTTTTATCAGATACCGCTTTACCTGCAATAAAATACCAGATAGCGGCTGCTGCAACCAAAGCAAATATCACAATAATTAATGCTCTTTTGTTGGCTCGTTTTTTTGCATCAGCCACTGCAATCCCTTTCCTTCTTGTTTCCCTGTCGTCTTTTATTATTGGTGCCAAAACATCATGAGTAAGTTCAATAGATTTTCCATCATCTCTCACAAAATATTTTCTTTTTAAAACCTCGATGCCCGGCAATAAAGCTTTTTCAATTTCGCTTATAGAATATTTAGTGCGATAACCTTCATCCGTAATTAATTTATCTTCCAAAAATTCATTAACGGGCCTTTGGCTTTTGGTCAAATCCGGATTCGTTCCTAAGACAGCCTGGTTACTTTCATTTAAAACTTCATTGTAAATAGAATGAAGAATTTTTTCTTTCGGGTACCTTTCGAGAAAATCTGAAGATATCTTACTTTGGCCTTCACTAATTCTTTCTTTATCAATGTAAGTACAAACCTGGCTTAAAAGTGATGGTTCAATCTCCATCAATTCGAAACTTTTATTTGAGTATTCTTCATTTGTAAAAAAACCGACAATCTTATCCGCTTCATTCTTATCGATTTTATTTTTCCAGGTTTTGGTAATTACTTCATAAGCCTGGTTGCCATTCATAGGCATCAACCTGAAGCGGGAGGTTTTTAAAGAAGGAATTTTGGCAGTAATGCTTTCAAATTCAGGAAGGAATTCTTCTCTGAAAGCAAAAACGATTTTTACTTTTTGGTTCTTATAACTATAATTGATTTTTTCTTTTTCATTCAGGAATTCTGCTTTAAGCTTTTCAGGAATAGAGTTTTCAATAAGGTCGCCAAGCTCTTCCCAAAACACCGACAATTCTGCCGTTCCGAAATGATTACTTTTTTTTGCCAAAGTAAAAATTTCTTCAAACTGATCAAATATCAAAATCGGAGTTACACTTTTCCACAAAGGCTCAGAATGAAAATACTCCCACAATGTTGTTTTACTGTCAGGGTAAGATTCTACTCTAAACCCGTATTTATCAATTTCCGATTTTAAAATAATTTTTATTTGCGTTATCAGTTCGGGGCTGTCTTCTTTAAATTCAAGCCTTATTCTGAATGGAAGAAAATAATCTTTTCTCAATTTTGGAAAAACTCCCGCGTTCAACAAAGATGTTTTCCCTGTCCCTGATTTTCCGAAAACAATAGTAAGCGTATTCGCTTTTATGAGACCAGTAAGCCTATCAATTTCCCCGTCTCTTCCAAAAAAAATATTCGATTGAGCTTCTGTGTAAGATTCAAGACCTATAAATAAGGAATCAGATGTTGATGAAGGCGCAAAAGTTTCAGTTGACATAAAGAAATTAAATTAAATTGAGAGTCTCTTTTATCTGGTTTAGGAATTCGGGTGCAGGATTGCCTTCGGGGACTTTACCAATACTTAATTCAGAAAAATATTTAGGTACATTGGCATCGTATGGATTGGTACTGTCAATAACTATTGGCATAAGGTATTTATCGGTTCTTCCGTCTATTTTTCTAAATGTATTTACATTGTCTGCCGTGAACCATTCTATTTGTACATATCCGTCTTTGTGCATCAGACTATTTTCAGAAATTAATGGAATAAAAAGATCCGCAGATTTTATATTTTTAGCGATTTCTGTTTTGAAATCATCGCCTGCTGCTAATTTCACATTGTCATACCAGCAGGTAACATTATTAATTCCTTCAATTGCTTTTTTTAAATTTTCTACAGCTTCTTTATCTGATACAGTGTAGCTAAGAAAAACCATTTTATTTTTACCTGCTGAAGGCGTTCGTTGTTTCCACTGACGCGCCAGTTCACTCGTAAATTCCTCTGTACTTCCTTCGTAAGTGCTTACCTCATAATTTTCCAAAAAATCAAATTGAGCATTTCGAATTTCAGAAGGATCATTTACTACCACTATATTTCTTTGTGTAGTTCCCCACGAGTGATAGGGTTGATTAGACAAAAGGCGCAAAATAAATCGAACCATCCAGCCAGGAAAAGAGCAACCCAAAAACAAAAGATTTTTATTTGTCAATGCATTGATAAGATTTATGGCCTTGGCATTATCCATTTTCTCCCTAAATCCCGTGGTAAATTCAAGCATATCTTCATCTCTTAGTGCAGGATCCACTGTATTCAGAAGAGACCCGAAAACATTAAAGACAAAAGGAACTTGCAATTTTTCCAAATCATCACTGTCTGAAAAGGGTTCATTGAGCGAAAAGTTAATGGAAGTAGGTGTTACACTTTTCTCTTTGGCAAGATTATTTTCCAGCACATTATTATAAACTACTGTGCTGATAAAATAATTCAAATCGGAGATGCCAAGAAATTCAGTAAGTAATGGAAATTCAAAATTGATTTCCTTTACTATTAATTTTAATTTCCTGATAATATCCATCAATTTGGCTCCTTTCTGAATTACGAGATAATCCACTGCTTTTGAAAGTGTCAAATCATTCTGATCAGTTACCTGGTAAGAATTGAGTATTTGGCCTGATAAATATTGATCAATCGGAATAAGTAAATCGTCCTTTTTAAACTTAAACATTTCCTTACCGAGAATAGGTGTCACTTGCTTGTCGGATATGTAATCTAAAAGTTCATCCCAATCGCTTTGCTCTGAAAAGATCTTATTCATAAAAATAAATCGTATAAAATGAATAGGTTTGTATCGCGGGAGGTTTTGTCGAGGATTGGCAGGATATAACTAAAGATAATAAAATTTACTAAATTCATATAAATATTACCGCAGACTAAGTTCTGTCAACTGTTTTCGAAATCCTCTTTTCCTCTCTAAAAATCACGCCTGGCCGGTGAATACTAAAAGTTTGTTTCTTTTTTACAGATTAAAAAATTTACATGAGCAGCAATGATTCAAAAGAAAAACTCCTTATCGGAAAGGAATATCCAAAACCAGGCGAAGAAAAAATAGCCCACAATATAGCCGAACTATTAAAGTTGCAGATGTTAAGGATTTATAAGAATAAAAGAGTTGAGCGCCAAATCCATCCCAAGATGAATGGCTGCGTAAAAGCAGAATTTATCATTGAAAAAAATTTAGATTCCGAACTAAAAGTTGGAATATTTAAGAATGAAATTTCTTTTCCCGCATGGATAAGATTCAGCAATGGCAACACTAAACCATTGCCTGATTATAAAAAGGATTTGCGCGGAATAGCGATCAAGATCATGAATGTACCCGGAGAAAAGATAATGCTCGGAAATGAGAAGGGAGCAAACCAGGATTTTATCTTAATGAATACAAAATCATTTGTCGCAAAGAATGTCAAAGATTTTTATCATGTGCTGCAAGTGGTTACCATGCTGCCTTTACAAGGGCCGGTATTAAAAAAAATTCCTTACATTTTTAAAAATGCCTCCATTTTTATCAATGGCGCAAAATCAAAAATACACTGCAATCATCCATTTGAACTGGATTACTTCAGCACGGTTCCCTATATGTTTGGAGACGAAACAAGAGCCGTCAAATACGGTATTTTTCCTTCCCCCGAAAATGACCTTACCTGCCGTCAAGACAATAAAGATCCTGATTTTTTGCGTTTAAGAATGCAGGAAACATTATCAAAAAATGAGGTCAATTTTGATTTCTCGGTTCAGTTTCAGACAGACGCGGAAAAAATGCCTGTAGAAAATCCAACAATTGAATGGACATCTCCTTTTAAAAAATTAGCAACGATACGAATTCCAATACAGACCTTTGACACTCCCGAACAAAGAGAATTTGGAGATGATCTTTCTTTTAATGTGTGGCATTCGCTTCCTGAACACAGGCCCCTAGGAAATTTCAACAGGGCAAGGAAAATAATCTATGAAACAATGTATAAATTCAGGCATCAACAAAATAAGATTGAACAAATAGAACCAGAGGCAAATAAAGATTTTTTTAATGATATAAATTTGAACACAAATGCATAACAACAATCAACAAATCATCCAGCAGATGTATAGTGATTATGGCGCGGGAAATATTCCTGCCGTACTTTCAGTCCTTGATAAAAATATTACCTGGACAAGGGCTGGTGCACCTTTCATCCCTTTTTCAGGAGCTTTTAGCGGAATAGATGAAGTCATGAAAATGTTTTCAATCCAACACGAAAACCTTACAATGAAATCATTCGTTCCTAAAACATTTTTCTCCAGCGAAAACATGGTCGTAGTAATCGGTCATGACGAGGCAGAAGTGAAGCCCACAGGAAAAAGCTATGCAGCAGATTGGGTGCAGGCTTTTACTCTTGAAAATGAAAAGATAATTAGTGTGCAGGTTTTTATGGACACCAAAATGATCGCTGATGCTTTTGAAAATTGATTCTTCAATAGCTTTGCTTTATCGCAGATAAATCAAACCCCATTTTTAATATGAGCATTTTGAATATCTGGCAAGTGCCATAGTCAACATATTCGTGACCGAATTCAAATGCTACCAATTAAGGCAGTTGATTGGGAATACCTGAATTAAAGAATTTTTCATTGGTGAAAGAGTAATAATCAGGAAGCACTTTCTTCTGAAAACAGGATTCTGTATTTTTTGTTTGTTTACTGCCAGAAGAAGCTTTTTATTTTTTTCTTAGGATTAAACAGGAACTGCTTTTAATAAGTCCTTAGTTTCCGAAAGTAGTTCTTTGATTGTTTTTTTGAAAACCGGGTGAAGCATTCCGGGTGCAATTTCATTTAAAGGCGATAAAACAAATCGCCTGTTACCAATTTCAGGATGAGGAATCGACAAATTTTCTTCGTTCACTATTTCATCATTAAAAAATAAAATATCAATATCAATAATTCGTGCTGCATTTTTCACCGTTCTTTTTCTGCCCATTTCCTCTTCAATATTTAAAATAATATGAAGAACTTCTCTCGCCGACAATTTACTTTCAATAATTAAAACCTGGTTATAAAAAGAAGGCTGATCAGTGATTCCCCAGGCTTCTGTTTCATACATTTTTGAACAAGTCATAATTTTACCAACGCGCTTTTGTATGAGTGTAGCAGCCCTTTCCAGGTTTCGTTTTCTATCGCCGATATTTCCCCCGGTTATTAAAAATAGTTGGTTCATATTTATTGTATTGTCAATCTCCTATCCAACTCTAATAGTTCAGAGCCAAGAATTTTAATTTTAACAAAATCCGGATGAAGTGGGTTAATTAAAAAATTGTTTTCCTGGGTCACAATGGCTGAAGGTACTTTTAGGCAAAGAAATTGTTTTTCCATTATAAAATCTTTACCGATTTCTTGTGAATATTCAAGATCAGACTTCCAGTCCTTTTTTAATTTTTTAAATTCCACCTCGTAAATAGTTTTTTCAGGAATTTCAAATGAGGATAACGTATATGAATCTGGAGAGGAGTATCTTGAAGCTCTTACAAGAATTTCTAATATTGCCAGCGAAATAAATTGGGCGGTATATAAAGCTGACAAGCCAACAGGATTCCACCTTCCTCCATAAATTTTTGCACCCGTGCCTGAGATGTCACTTTTAAACTTTCCCGTAGTTAATCTGTAAACTATCATGCTAAAATTCCATGTTCTATTCTTCCAATTTGAGCAAATACATTATTAATGCCCTCAAAACTTGCGAGCGAATGTAATGATAATTGACCTTCAAGCATATTAGGATCGCCACGAAGCCAAAGATTAAATTTTTCATAACTTCCAAAAACTTCCTTACCGCGTTCAAAAACTTTATTGATTTGAAGAATGCGATCCATCACACCAGTGCTAAAAGAACCATTATCATGTGCGTATCTTTGTAAAGTTCTTTCTGAAATATGAAGAATATCTGACCATTCTTTTTGAGTGAAATCAACTTTGTCAGCGATTTTTTTAAATACATCAAAAGTGAACTCATTGAGCGTAGAATCTTTTTTCTTTAAACCATAAATTGCCATTACTTCTTCGGCCATATTAGATTTTGATTCATGTTCACTGTATTTATTTTCTCTTTTCATAACGCGTCTTTTGTCATACGAATATACGTCATTTGTCTTTTATTTTAAAATTATTTGCCCATTTTATTTTTTCACGGTTAGTTTTGCGCCACAAAATTCAAGTTATTAATGAAACCGTATAGTCAGATCAGGGCAATGCTTGCGATTACAAGGGCCAGTTTACACGCTATTTTCAGGAGTCCCTCCGCCGTTGTTTTTGGTTTTGCTTTTCCTTTTATTTTTATTCTCGTTTTTGGTTTTATGGGTAACGGTGGTACGTTCAGAAGTTATAAAATTGCAGTTGACAATTCGGCTGATACTACCAATGAATTATTCAAAGCATTGGAAAATTCCCGCGGAGTTATCATAAAAAAATACCCGGATCATCATTCACTGGAAAAAGACCTCGAAAGTGGGAAAATAGCAGGGGTAGTTAATATTCAAAAAAATCCGGATAAAAATCCACCATACGTTTTCACCATAAAAAGTACCACTTCAAGTAATGATCAATGGCCACAATTTAAAACTCTTGTTGAAAGTATTATCAATAAACTCAGCAATGAGAAATATCCCGGAAGGCCTGCTGTCGCCACATTTGACTTTGATTTCCCAAGGGATATCGCGGTAATCAGGAAATACAAAACCATTGACTTTATTTTGCCGGGACAATTAGGCTTTTCATTATTGGCTTCGGGAGTTTTCGGCGTGGCATTTATGTTTTTCAATTTGAGAAATACCTTGGTATTAAAAAGGTTTTTTGCAACGCCCATTAGCAGAACCTATATTATCATGGGTGAAATGCTCAGCCGGGTTTTATTCCAGATGCTGACTGCAGTGGTAATCATTCTTGCAGGGCGATACCTGTTTGATTTCACTTTGATAAAAGGATTTGAGACCTTTGTTGAATTGCTGATCTTAAGTTTTATCGGCCTCGTGGTTTTTATGGGGATGGGATTCATTGTAAGCGGGCTTGCAAAAAACGATAGTACCATTCCGCCTTTTGCCAACATCATCACTTTGCCCCAGTTTTTGATCGGGGGCACTTTTTTTTCTATTGATGTTTTTCCTAAATGGTTAAGATGGATTGCGCAGGCAATGCCACTTACACATCTGAACAATGCGTTGCGTGACGTGGCTTTTGAAGGAAATAATTTATGGGATGAAAGATGGGAAATAGGTATTCTTCTGTTGTGGGGAATTGTTGTCTATGTTATAGCTATAAAAGTTTTTAAATGGGAATAATATGGGATTTGTAAAATTTATAATATTCATACTGGGAGTTTTCATCATTATATTCCTGCTGGCATTACTTCTGCCGTCGAGGGTAACTGTTGCCAAATCAGTTGATATCATTGCTTCGCGGGAAAAGGTTAAAGATCAAGTAGTAAATTTTGACAATTGGGGAAACTGGTATCCGGCATTCAAAGATGAAAACATTTCCACTTTAAAAAATTCTGAATCCTCCAATTTTATTTCTTCAGTCACCTTAAAAGATAAAAAGGGAAAGACTATTCATTTGAACCTGATTGATACTGCTAATAACAGGATAGACATTGAAGTTCAGTCCGGTTCTTCAACACAAGTGCAATATGAGTTTCTTCTTATTCCCAAATTAAACAACCAAACCCAACTCACCTGGAATATCAACATCAATTTAGGTTGGTATCCGTGGAAGAGAATTGAAGGAATTCTTTTTGATAAATTTTCAGGTTCACAATATGAGGTTGCCTTAGAAAATCTGAAAAAAGCAGCAGAAAATTAAAAACCATTATCCTTCGCCTGGCTATTAATAAAATTAACAATCACTGAATATATTTTTTTCAATTCTTTGGAGGTGATACAATAAGGAGGTAGAATATAAATCGTATTTCCCATAGAACGCAGGTAAACACCATGTTTCATGCAGAAGGGTGTAAAAGTTTGACTGACCTTATTCAAATAATCATCCTTATCCGGAGTGCAAATTTCAAAAGCAATAATTGTCCCTGTTTGGCGAACATTTTTTAT
>JBDTKU010000056.1:0-5918 GCA_039935135.1 Ginsengibacter sp.
AACCTGTGGATAAATTAAAAAAACTCAATCGGCTTTAGCCAAAATTCCAAAAAAGGTTTGGCTAAAGCCTTACATCTTATTTTATGAACCACTTGCTAAAGCAAGTGGCAAATTAAAACAACAGTGGAAAATTAAAACAACAGTCGTACATTCTTCTTACATAGTTTCTTTAAAGGATTTGCGATTAAAATACCTAATTCTATAAATAAATTCATATTTTGGAATTGCGATTTATCTAAATTAATTTGGCGTATGAATAAACTAAAGACGTACTGCATTTTTGCATTTCAATTATTGATTTTAATTGGCGCAAATACCACTAAAAGTTTTGCTCAATCTTACCGGTCAGAAAACCTGTTTTATATGGTGAATTCTCTTGGAGGTTACCAGTCTTTTGTGCAACATGCTGATGAAATTTCTATCATCTGTCCCCAGGTTTACCAGATCGATAGCGGGGGTGTGATAACCGGCGAAGTGGATCGCCGGGTATTGGAACTTTCGCAAAAAAAAGGAATTAAAGTAATGCCCCTTTTTGCTTCCTTTGATCAAAAGGCAATTCATAATTTATTAAACAGTGAATCAGCAAAAAAAGAGGCCATAAGACTAATGCTTTTTTATGCGCGCCAGTCCCATTTTTATGGATGGCAGTTTGACATTGAAAACATAAACTATGGCGACAAAGATTCTTATACTTCCTTTTTTAAACAAACAGCGGACAGCCTTCATAAATATGGTTTTGCGATATCCAGCGCGGTTGTAAAATCTGAACAGCCAGCTCCTGAAAGCGCTAACCCGCCCTATCAGCATTTTTTATATGAAAACTGGCGTGGGGCATTTGATATACCCGCGATTGCTGCAGCAAGTGATTTTATTTCAATAATGACTTATGACCAACACACGGCGTACACTCCGCCAGGGCCCGTGGCAGGGCTTCCATGGATGAAAAGAATCGTAACTTATTTACTCGCTTCAGGGATACCCGCCGAAAAGATTTCGTTAGGCATACCCAGCTATTCGGATCATTGGTTTCCCACAGTTGATGGAAGCGGACCACATTCCACACGTAACGAAATTAGTTATGCTGCCGCAAATGATTTGATGGATAGGTACGAAGTTTCGTCTGAGTGGATGAAAGACCAGCAGGTATATTTTACTCACTGGGAAGCAGGAGGCATCTTCAACTGGCTATTCATAGAAGACGCAAAATCTTTTTTACCAAAATTTAATCTGGCGGCTGATAATCATTTACGAGGCATTTCTGTGTGGGTAATAGGCACTGAGGACCCTCAAATTTGGAACATTCTCAAAAAAGAAGCAATTACTGTAAGAGTTAAATAAAATCTCTACGATAAAATTATTTGTCAGCAGCGCAAGTTGCTTCATCTTCAAATCAATTTATTTTTCTTTATAGATCAGTAAAACAACAAATAGTTGAGATTTTTATTTTACTCCGATTGTCAAAAGCTTACTAACAAGAACCAACTCTAACTTTAAACTGTAGCAAGAAAGCCTGCGTAATCTTTGATGATTTGTTCCATTGTCGAAATTAGATCTGATTAAATATTCGAAGTGCTTTTTTAGTCAGCTTTTTCATTATTCTAGTTTTCTTCTAAAAATACTTTTAATACAATCTTCTCAATTAAATACGTATTATGTAAATTATTTTTCATACCTTTTTAGCAGATAAGATATTAATTTTGAGAAAAATGTTTAAAAAATACTTATATGCCCATTTACATGGACCGTCATGATGTTTCTGAAATAGTAACTGCGGAAAATGTAGCGCAATTGCACCAGGCTGATCTGAAGATACAGGATCAGTTTGGTTGCAGAGGATTGACTTATTGGTTTGATGAGAAACGGAAAACCGCTTTCTGTTTAGTTGAGGCTCCGGATGAGAAAGCCTTACAAGAGATGCATGCCAAAGCACATGGAGAAGTGCCCAATCAGATTATCGAAGTTGAGGCAGGAATAGTCGAATCATTTTTAGGGAGAATAGAAGATCCCAAAAAATCACAAAACACAGAATTAAATATTATTAATGATCCTGCCTTCAGAACCATAATGGTAATAGCTTTAAAGCAATCAACGCTGTTTCAAAAAGATTCTTCCTCACTCAAGTCTTTAATACATAGTTTAAACGATTCCCTACTTAAACTGTTGAAGGATCATGAGGGTGCGACAGTGAAACAAACCAAAAATAATTATCTGGTTTCTTTTAAATCGGTTTCAAATGCAGTAAACGCTGCCAGTGAAATCCAATTATTTTTTAAAGATCTTACAAAAGAAATTAAGGAAGATAATTTCTTCTTAAGAATTGGATTGAGCGCAGGAGTGCCGGTCACCGAAAAGAAATCATTTTTCGAAGATTCAATCAAATTGGCGAAACGATTGTGTGAATTTATTAAAGGAGATATTATTGTTTCTTCAGAGGTAGAAGAATTATACAATAGCGAAAACGCTCTATCAATAAGTGAAGATGGAAATGTGGTTTCTCTTTCCAAATCAGATGAAAACTTCCTAACACTTTTGATAGATTATACAGAAACTGCCTGGGACAATATAAATATAAGAGTGGATGATTTTAGTAAGCCAGTCGGTTGCAGCAAATCTCAACTGTATCGTAAATTGATGGCGCTCACCGGTAAATCTCCCAATACTTTTATTAAGAATTACCGGCTAAATGAAGCTTTACAATTATTAAATAAAAATTCAGACAACATCTCTGAAATCGCCTTTAAGACCGGATTTAGCAGCGCTTCTTATTTTTCCAAATGCTTTCAAAAAAGATTTGGACAAATGCCTTCTGGTTATTTTCCATCCTAACTTGTTTTACAAAACCGTGTTCAAATTTTTGAATAATTTGAACTAAAATTACATGTAATTGAATTAAAAATTACAGCCCTCTCTTTTATCATTGTTTAGATTTGTAACAGGTAAAACACGGAATTTTCCATGTTCATCATCCGCCAATTTCGATATACGATTGCTACTATCCACGTATCCTTTTTCTAACCATTTGCGAGTTTTTATCTAACCATTTTTAAAATTAAACCATGGAAAAAATTCTTTTTGATCGGCTTGGAGGCACTAACGGTATCTCATCAATTGTAGATGATGTTGTCGAAGCACACATGAATAACCCCTCGGTGAGTGCCAGGTTTTTACCCTATAGAGACCAACCGGAAAGATTAGTGGTTATAAAGAAACATACCGTTGATTTTTTCAGCGACGGAAGTGGAGGGCCCGTTACCTACACGGGTCGCGACATGCCTGCAACCCACAAGGGAATGAATATAAGCCCGGCAGAATACATGTATGTGATTGACGATATTATGCAGGTATTGGAGAAATACAAAATAGATGAAGATTCTAAAAAAGATGTCTTGGCCATCCTTTGGTCTTTAAAGGGAATGATCATTTCCAAATAAATAATTGACAAATTTTAAAACTATAATTATGAAAATCAAGAAAGAAGAAATTCCTGTAATTATGCAGGCTCCCGGCACCATGATGCATGCATTACCAAATTGTGGAGGTATCACTTTAGGTTTTAACGAACTGCCAAAGGGCACAGATTTTACGCCTCTTTTAAAAGGGTTGAACAATGACAGTTGCCATAGTCCGCATTGGGGCTATGTATTTGAAGGCAGGATATTGATTATATATGATGACGGAACACAGGAAGAAGTTGGTCCGGGAGAGGTCTATTACTGGCCTGTAGGACACACAGCAATTGTTCAGGAGGACGTTAAACTTTTGGAATTCAGCCCCACAAAAGAACTTACCGAGGTTATGACGCATGTAGCCAAAAAAATGGCCGAATTAGCTGTATAGATCCACGTAAAGGAAATCCATTAGTCGTCAAAAACCATTCAATTGATTTTTCATCGGTGCAAGCGGAGGCCCGTTACTTATGTCAAAAATTGAAGACGAATCCCAAAAGATTGACTAGCAATTCTATAGTCATTGAAACGAATGTTCATTTTCCAAATAAATAATTTTTTCAAATTTTTAAACTAAACTAAAATGTCAAAAAAAGTAAAAGATTTAGACGAATCAATTATCACTGAATTTGCATCTAAAGTCAGGGGAATAATAATTCTTCCCAATGACAAAACTTATGATGACGCCTGCGTAGTTTATAATGGTATGATAGATAAACATCCGGGTATGTTTGTAATGTGTGTAGATGTGGCTGATGTCATTTATGCAGTAAAATTTGGGAGAGAAAATGATCTATTAGTTGCAGCGAGAGGAGGTGGGCATAATGGCGGCGGTCTTGGTCTGTGCGATGCCGGTATGGTGATTGACCTGAGCGGGATCAAATTTGTAAAGGTAAACCCCGCTGAAAAGACCGTAAGTGTTGGAGGAGGAAATCTCTGGGGTGAAGTGGATCATGCCACGCATCCATTCGGGCTTGCTGTACCAGCAGGAATAATATCTACCACAGGTGTAGGTGGTTTAACCCTTGGAGGAGGAGTTGGCCATTTATCAAGAAAATACGGACTTACTATTGATAATTTATTAGAAGCAGATATGGTATTGGCCGATGGGACATTTGTTACCGTAAACGGCGATCAAAATACTGATCTCTATTGGGCAATCCGTGGCGGCGGTGGAAACTTTGGGATAGTAACTTCATTTAAATTCCAGGCCCATCCCGTAATGAATGTGTACGGAGGACCCACATTGTGGCCGATAGAGAAAACAAATGAAATAATGGAATGGTACCATGGTTTTATCAATAAAGCTCCTGACGAATTAAATGGTTTTATTGCTACCATGACCATTCCCGGACCACCTTTTCCTGAACATCTTCACAACAAACAGTTCTGCGGAATTGTATGGTGCTACGTTGGTGATTTAAAAAAAGCAGAGAAAGTTTTCGAGCCAATCCATGCTATGAATCCGCTGTTTGCCCATGTAGGTGAAATGCCGTATCCATCTATTCAGACAATGTTTGACGGGTTATTTCCACCGGGCCTTCAATGGTATTGGAGAGCCGATTTTTTCAATGAATTGGGAAAAGAGGTAAGCGCAAAGCATAAAGAATTTGGATCAAAACCGCCCACACCACTTTCCCAAATGCATTTGTATCCGATAAGCGGGGCTGCAGGCAGAGTAGCTAAAGACAAAACACCATGGGCATATAGAGATGCAAAATATGCCGGTGTAATTGTGGGTGTAGATCCCGATCCTGCCAATGCCAATAAAATTACAAAATGGTGTAAAGATTATTGGGGAGCGTTGCATCCATTTTCTTCAGGAGGTGCCTATTCAAATTTCTTGATGGATGAAGGCCAGGATCGTGTAAAGGCAAGTTACAGGCACAATTATGATCGGTTAACAAAAATTAAAAACAAATACGATCCGGATAATTTTTTCAGGGTAAATCAAAATATTTTGCCGGCCAATTAGTTTTCCGACTGGACTATTGTGGTATCTTCCCAATGAAATAAGAAGCGCCATCTTCGTAATATCATGTACGGTTTTTGAGGAGATATCTTCACCAAAAGAGTTCGTTGGTAGAAGAGAATTCTCCTTTTTTTTATTTGCTCATTTGCAATTTTTAAAAATCGAAAAAGCATAAGATGGAAAGATGAATTAAAAATATTTGATTTTCTGGCGGATAAGTGAGCATTTTAATTTACTTCTTATTTTTATCGTTCCATAAAATAAGTATTTGCGGAAATGATTCCACCCCTTTATAAAGAAGTTTAGTAAGTTCTGCCATGCTGTAAATGTAAGATCCGAGAAATATATCAGTGTCGCCATCCTTATCAATATCACCAATACCCATTGTCAGCCATTTACCTTTCCCGGCTAATTTTGTGGTGGATGCAGTAAATTTCAACCCCCCTTTATTTTCTAAATACATAAATGACTGTTCCGGTTTGTCTGGATCGTCATAATAA
>JBDTKU010000057.1:0-7011 GCA_039935135.1 Ginsengibacter sp.
CTGTGTTATCGCATTTGTTGCAAATTCTTATTCATTTGTTGCATTTCGCCTTGGGCGACGAAACTGGGAAGGGGTAAGGCCGTATTTTTCAATAAATACTTTGGTGAAATGGCTGGGAGAGTTGAAACCTGTTTGGAAAGCTGCTTCACTTATGCATACATCTGAAGTTTCTAATAATTCTTTTGCTTTTTCAAGCCGCATAGTTTTAATATAATATGCCGGAGAGTTTCCGGTTAATGATTTCAACCTTCTTAATAATTGTGCCCGGCTCATAAACATAGCCGTGCTGAGGGCGTTCGCATCAAATTGGTCATTCTCCATGTTTTCTAAAATGCATTTATTAATATTGGTAAGAAAAGCCGCTTCTTTTGGCATTGTTTCGGCCAGCCGGGTAACAGGATTATTTAATTTAGCAAAATGCGATTTTATTCCATTAACTACACTTAAGTAATTCCATAATGGTCTATTCAAGGATTCCTGTTTGTGCACATCTGTCATAATTGGAGACGACAAGGAATAACACACTTCAAAAGTGGTATCATAGGCTGAAGAGCAACATAAAGTAACAGGCAGATGGCTGTTATTTATCAAAGAGGAAATCATTCTAAGATTAATACCTGTGTTGTGTATTTTTATAGATACATATTTCGTTGCATTCTCTTCAATTATTGCAGCCGTTAAAGTAATCGTATTGTTATCAGGCACATAATCAATAATAGCACTGATCAATTTAGAAAAGCCACTTATAAAATCATTCAATGGTAGAAAGAACTGTATTTTTTCTTCGACAGAGTTAAAGTTTATCGTAATATGCTTGGTGCCGGCGAATGGTTGTAATGCAAGGCATAGATTTTTTAAAACAGGAATAATATCGGCATATTCTTTTTCAGGCATCAAAAATTCAATTTATTAAATATACAAATCTCTTTTGAATTCTGGCCTGAAATGGCTGACCCCATTCTCTCCGGTAATCCAGTATTGACCTTTGTTGCCGGCAAATACCTTAAGTAAGACACCGGGTAAAATGCTGGCAGATTTGCCATCAATATTTTCGAGAACTATTTCCGGCTTCCCGGCCTGTTGTATAGTAAGGCCATAAATACCGGGTACAACAATAGTTTCATCTTTATAAGATATATCTGTAACTGCGCTGATGTAGCTAAGAGGTACTTTAATTCCTTTTAGATAGTCACGAGCTGAACTATTATAGCTCATTGTATAAACACCAGAGCCATATCCACCAATATAAATTCTTTTGTTAATTGTATCGACATCCTTTACAAAAATATTTGCAAGAAGAGAAAAAGATTCTTTATCAAATTTCCACTCTTCCATTTTTTTGCTGTTGATTGAATAGCAAAACATACGGTAATTGTCACTGAATAAAACTATGTTATCGCCGAGATAAAAAGAATTAAAAATGTCTTTTAATACAGGCATATAAAGGGAGTCAATTACCTGCAAATTATTATCTGTGAAATAAAATTTATCCAGGGATTTTACGACAAGTAGATGGTTGCTTATTTTTCTTGGCCAGGCTTCCGTTTTGCTATTCCAAAAAGAAGGGCGGGGATGTTGCTTTCCGTTCATGGAATTAACCATCCACATTTTGCCGTTACACCCAAAAACTAATTCATGGCTATTTAGTTCTATACAGTTTTGAACATCATCATAAGGCATGCTGTTGCTATCGGCCCGGCTATGATTATAAACTGTAAATTTATGGCCATCAAACCGCGCCAATCCCTGCGCTGTCCCCATCCATACAAAACCTCTGCTGTCCTGGATGATATCATTTACCTTGTTACTAGGAAGGCCATTTGCCACAGTGTAATTAGTGAAACGTAAGGGAGCATTTAGAGATTGGCCCAAAAATGATGTGGGCAAAACAATCGAAGCAGTAAAAAAATGAGCGCTTTCACTACTTAAAAGTAATAATAAGTTAGCTGATCTCTAATGTTAGTTATATCATCGTTAGCTGGTTCCATGCAAAGACTGCCTGAACGAAAAATAATTAAAATACCAAAAAACAATTGGATGAAGGGAAATGTTGATTATTTGTTTGTTTACTGTGTGACATGCAAGTTCTTTCAAAGATGGAGAAGAGAATCAAGATTGTTCCCGGCCCAACGGTAACGCTGAATAGGTGGAGTTACCAGACTGCTCTGCTCTCCTGTAACTGTAAAAGAATGGAGAGAACGGACAGAGAAAAGTCTTTAATAAAAAGGCGGGTGAGTGTCAGGGAGATGAATGCAAGAGGACTGTTGATGAAGTAACGAAATAAATAATCTGCTGCAAAACCACCTTTTTGATGAAGAGGTTGGGACAAGAATGGCGATGACCTGTTTATTGGCCATTTGCACACCCTTATACAGACAGCATAGCCTGCACCGCCTAAGCCGGGAACCATACACAGGCTTTGAAAGGAAACATGGGAGATCCGGGAAGCCAGACGAAACCATAGCTGTGAAGAAATTTCTGTAATGGAAACGGAGCGAAGAACTTCGGTTGTTCAATTGAACTAAGAGAGGCAATCTCCGAAAGGAGGAATGATTAAGTTTAGGAAAATCGGGTAATTGATTCTTCAAATACTGAATGACAAGAGTCCCCGAAATAATCGGGGCAAGCCTTGTGAAAGGGGGTGAATCTCCCGCTTGCCTACTAAACGCGTCTGGTGAGCTTGCTTTTTCTGAAGATGACTGAGTAAAAAATTATTGTACAGTTTTTAAAGTTTCTTTTTTAGGTTTTCCCCGGTTAATTCGTTGGATGATTTTAACCAGCCCAAAAATAATGCCTCCAAGACCTAAAAATAAAATGATATAGGCAATAGCTTCTGAACCGGAACATGCGATACTACAGGATAATCCAGCCAAAACATATACTAACAGGACTGCGACAAGAACAGCAATAATGATATAGAGTGTTTTTTGTCCCTGAGTGGATGACTTATATTTTTTTCTTATCTCCCTGATAATATTTCTCCATTTTTTGCCTGTTGCCTTTTTTACAGAAACAGCCTTTTTATTAACCGCCAAAGAAAAAACGTTGGAATTTAAATAAATCGTTGTACCCGCCTTTACTTTATCAGCAACTTTAAAATCAGAATTATAAACAGAATTGCCTGTGTAAATTATAAAAAGGAATGTCGAAAGAATTAAAAGAAAATCCGAGGATTTTTGTTGGTAATAATAATTCTTTCGTCTTGGTTTTAATCCTGAGGATGGATAAAAAAATAGCCCCAAAAGACCTATTAAAATTGCAATGATATAAAAAACCGGGGACAAAAAAACATTCATTGAAAAGAGGATATCGCCTAAAAAAATTCCAATTACATTTAATAAAAAATAAATAAGAATAATGCTGATACGTGCAGCGACTTTATGATTATTTGCCCAAAATGAAATTGATTTCATGCGACAATTATTCTTGTTGACCTAAAAGTAATCTTATTTATTGTATTTATATAGAATAATAAAATATGTATGAAAATAGGAAATTCAGTAAGAATAGAAGTTCCGGAGTAATAGAAACCACATGCTCCAGGATATTTTTTTAATGAAGAATCGTTTTTAAACTCTTTGGTAACAAGTGATAAAATTTAGCTAAGAACCTCTTCTGCTAAATTTAATTCCATTTGTTGTAAAAATCTGAAAAGCCCTTTCATGGTACGAATGTCCTGGACTACCAATATTCCATTTCTTCCTACTTGCTTCAATTTAGCTTTGTTGGTTTTAGTTTGAATAAAAATAAGAATCCTTTCAAAAGTTTTGCTGGTAAAATAAGGCGATTCGGGATTGGCGATAAAGAAACATTTTAGGGTATGGTTTTTTAGGATCAGTTTCTCAAAACCAAGCCCCAAGGCAATTCTACGGCACCGGACTGTAGTAAAAAGATCTTCGACTTCATTTGGAACCGCGCCAAAGCGATCTGCCATTTCTTTATGTAATGCTTCAAGTTCTTTCTCGTTTTCACAATTGTCAAGTCGGGAATAAAGGCTTAATCTTTCAGTAGTACTTTCAACGTAATTATCAGGAATAAGAATTTCAAGGTCAGTATCAATGGAACAATCTGAAACAAAATCATCTTCCTTTTGAATTTCTTCCTTGAATACTTCTTTAAATTCATTCCGTTTTAATTCACGAATGGCTTCATCCAATATTTTCTGATACATATCAAACCCAATCTCCGCGATGAAGCCACTTTGCTCGCCACCCAGCATATTTCCTGCACCACGAATGTCCAGATCGCGCATCGCAATCTGGAAGCCACTTCCAAGGTCGCTGTATTGTTCTAAAGTAGTTAACCGTTTGCGACTGTCTGTAGTTAAAGTACTCATTGGCGGCGCAAGCAAATAACAAAAAGCCTTCTTATTGCTTCTTCCTACTCTTCCCCTGAGCTGGTGCAAATCGCTAAGTCCAAAATGATGCGCGTTATTGACGATGATGGTATTTACATTTGGAATATCCACCCCGCTTTCGATGATGTTGGTGCAAATTAAAACGTCGTATTTGTGATCAATAAAATCGAGAATGGTTTCTTCAAGTTTGGCGCCTTCCAACTGGCCATGTGCATAAGCAATGTTAAGATCGGGACACAATCCCTGGATCAAAGTTTTTATCTCCTGCAATCCATTAACCCTGTTGTGAATAAAGAAAACCTGGCCACCTCTTTCCACTTCATAATAAATGGCATCCCTGATAAAATCCTGGTCAAAAACGTGTACTTCCGTTTGAATCGGCTGCCTGTTTGGCGGCGGCGTATTAATGATGCTAAGGTCCCGGGCGCCCATCAGGCTGAATTGCAATGTTCTTGGGATAGGCGTTGCCGTTAGTGTCAGGGAATCTACCGTGGTGCGAAGCTGTTTTAATTTTTCTTTGGCCGATACTCCAAATTTTTGTTCTTCATCAATCACCATTAATCCCAGGTCTTTAAACTTCACTTCTTTTCCTAGCAAAGAGTGGGTACCGATAATAATATCAATTTTCCCTTCCTGTAATTTTTGAAGCGTTTCCTTTTTTTGTTTTGATGATTTGAAACGATTCAGGTAGTCAACTGTAACAGGAAAATCACTTAGCCTGTCGGTGAAAGTTTTGAAATGCTGGTAAGCTAAAATAGTGGTAGGAACCAATACCGCAGCCTGTTTCCCGTCGAGATTAGTTTTGAATGCAGCTCGGATAGCCACTTCAGTTTTTCCAAAACCAACATCACCACAAACCAGGCGATCCATTGGCGATTCTTTTTCCATGTCTGCTTTCACATCCATAACTGCTTTGCTCTGGTCAGGAGTGTCTTCAAAAAGAAAAGATGCTTCCAATTCCGTTTGCATATAATTGTCCGGCGAATGTGAAAAGCCTTTGTGGCTCTTCCTTTCAGCATATAATTTTATCAGATCAGTAGCGATATCTTTTACTTGTTTTTTGGTTTTGTCTTTTAATTTATTCCAAACATCGCTCCCTAATTTGTTCATCTTCGGAACTGTTCCTTCCTTACCGCTGTATTTGCTGATCTTGTGCAGTGAAGAAATATTCACATACAAAAGATCCCTGTCTTTATAAAGAATCCGAACAGTTTCCTGTACTATGCCATTGGTCTCAATCTTTTGCAAGCCACTAAACACGCCCACTCCGTGATCAATATGAGTTACATAATCTCCAGGTTGCAATTCGCGAAGCATCTTTAGAGTAAGCGCTTTATTCTTATTGAAAGCCTGCTTTATTTTGTATTTGTGATAACGTTGAAAAATTTCATGATCGGTGTAGCAGACAATTTTCAGATCATTGTCCACGAAACCTTCATGAAAAGAAACAGGAATGGGAACAAAATTTATTTCTGCATTCTGGTCCCTGAAAATGGAATGCAATCTTTCCAGTTGCTTTGGATTTTCAGCGAAAATGAAAAGATTATATTTTTGAGATTCAAAAGATTTCAGGTTTTCAATTAATAAATTAAATCGCCGGTTAAATGCCGGTTGTTGTTTAACAGAAAAATGAATCGTATTGTTTTTAGAAAAAAAGAACCTATGGCCAAATTCAATCGTATGTCTTTCTCCAATTTGTTTTTCCAAAACGTCAGCATGAACAAAATCTTTTTCTGAAACTTCCTTTATCTCGTTCGGATCGGTTTCTTCATTGGCTGTGCTTTTTGGCGGATTGATGATTGATTCTTCCAGGTCTTGTTCCTGTTGTTCGATAATTTGTTTTATAAATTCCCAGTCTTCGCTCCAAACCACCGTATTTTCAGGTAAAAAATTTAATAAGGAAACCTTTTCTCCGCTTGAAAACTGGGTTTCTACATTGGGAATAATATTTACCTGCAGTAGCTTTCGCTCACTCAATTGTGTTTCCGGATCGAAGAGGCGAATGCTGTCAATCTCGTTGCCAAACAGTTCAATGCGATAAGGTTTTTCGTTTCCGTATGAATAAATATCAAGAATCCCTCCACGCACGGCAAACTGGCCGGGCTCATATACAAAATCGGTGCGGCTGAATCCACAATCTACAAAGCGGGAAAGCAATTCATCGGTTTTTATTTCCTGTCCCTGTTTGAATGAGATAATATTTTCTGAAAGTGATTTAGATAAAACCACTTTTTCAAAAAGAGCTTCGCCATAAGTTACGAGCACTTTTTTGTTTCCGCCTGCGCTTAACTTCGTCAATGCTTCCGTTCTCAGCATCACGTGGCTGCTGTTCAACTGGTGAAAGTTTTTTTTGCTTTTAAAGGAAGAAGGGAAATAAAAAACGTCGAGAGCGCCGGTTAAATTTTCAATGGTATTATGAAAATAAGCCGCTTCTTCCGCATCTCTTAAAATAACCAGGTGATTTATTTTGGAAGAATCGGGATGGTTAAAAACTGCTGAAAAAACAAACTGGGAAGCGCTGCCTGCAAGGCCGGAAAGATGGAGGTGCTGTGGTTCAGGCAATACGATCTCGTTCGCAATTGAAAAAATGCGGGGATCATTAGAATACATATTCATCAGCACATCAAGATTCATTCATCGGCTTTTTCTGAACT
>JBDTKU010000058.1:0-8810 GCA_039935135.1 Ginsengibacter sp.
AAAATACGGATACAGTTGCGCTCGTAGATCGGATTGTTACTTCGCAGTCCAAAGGAATTACCCCCCGCATGTTTCAATACCAGTTGGTTAAAAGGGCAAAGCTTAAAAAGAAACACATTGTATTGCCTGAAGGCAGCGACCCGCGCATTCTTGAAGCCGCTGGAAAATTGCTGAAACAGGAAGTGGTACGGTTGACCATCCTTGGAAAAAGAGAGGAAATTGAAGCCTCACTTATAAAGTTGAATATTGAGCTGGATGAAAAAAATGTCAATATTATTAATCCTGCAGATTCGCCGCTGCTGCCTGATTATATTGCTACTTTGTATGAGTTGCGGAAAGAAAAAAATGTGAATATGGATATGGCTACCGACTTTATGAAAGACGGCGCCTATTTCGGAACGATGATGGTGTATAAAGGCGATGCCGATGGAATGGTTTCCGGAGCCATCAACACCACGCAACATACCATTCGCCCGGCACTACAATTCATCAAAACCAAACCCGGCGTTTCTACGGTTTCTTCGGTGTTTTTTATGTGCCTGGAAGATCGCGTCATTGTGTTTGGTGATTGCGCCGTGATTCCTAAACCTACTTTTGAGCAGTTGGCAGATATTGCGATCTCTTCTGCCGAAAGCAGCATTATGTTTGGCATTGAACCGAGAATTGCCATGCTTTCTTATTCTTCCGGAGCTTCGGGAACAGGAGAGGAAGTGGAAAAAGTGCGGAGCGCCACCGAACTGGTAAAACATCGCAGGCCTGATCTGCCCGTTGAAGGCCCGATTCAATATGATGCAGCGGTGGACCCGATTGTTGGCAAACAAAAACTGCCCAATTCTAAAGTGGCGGGGCAGGCTTCGGTTCTTATTTTTCCTGATCTGAATACCGGCAACAATACTTACAAAGCCGTTCAGCGCGAAACCGGTGCAGTGGCCATTGGCCCAATGTTGCAGGGGTTGAACAAACCGGTGAATGACCTAAGCAGGGGATGCACTGTGGATGATATTTTTAATACGGTAGTCATCACCGCCATACAGGCGCAGCAATCGAAATCTTAAATTTGAAAATTCAACATGAATATTTTTGTTATCAATTCCGGAAGCAGTTCTATAAAATACCAGCTTATCGAAATGCCTTCCACCAAGGTAGTGTGCACGGGCATTGTTGAAAGAATAGGGAAGGAGGACGCAGCCATTATTCATAAAACTTTTAAGGAAGATAAGGAACAGGTGAAGAGAGTAGTGATGAACCTGTCGGATCATGAGCAAGGGCTGAAGGAAGTGGCTTCGCTGCTGACTGATCCACGGATTGGCGTTATCAAACATCCTTCAGAAATACACATGGTAGGCCATCGCGTGGTACACGGAGGCGAAAGTTTTGCAGCAACCACTGTGATCACGAAGGAAGTAAAAGATAAGATCAAAAAATTATTTCCGCTTGCTTCGCTTCACAATCCGCCTAATTACCTGGGAATTGAAGTGGCCGAAAAATTATTCATCAACGCCACACAGATCGCCGTTTTTGACACCGCCTTTCATCAAACCATTCCTGAAGAAGCTTTTCGTTATGCTATTCCCTCCAAATTTTATTATGATTTTGGCATCCGTGTGTATGGTTTTCATGGTACGAGTCATAAATATGTTAGTGAAAAAGCGGCTGAATATCTTCACAAAAAGGATTCTAAGATCATCACCATTCATTTGGGAAACGGCTGCAGCATGACGGCGGTTAAAGAGGGAAAATCTGTGGACACCAGCATGGGCTTTGGGCCAATGAATGGTTTGATAATGGGAACCCGCGCCGGTGATATAGATCAATCCGTTATTTTTTATCTAGTAAACCAATTGGGGTATGAAGTGGAAAAAGTGAAAGAGATATTGAACTATAACAGCGGAATGATCGGGCTGACGGGCCTGAACGATATGCGCGACATCACGGCGAAAATAGAGAATGGCGACAAGCAGGCGCTGCTGGCTTATCACATGTATGCGTACCGGATCAGGAAATATATTGGCGCATATACTGCCGTGCTCAATGGTTTGGATGCTATTGTTTTTACAGGTGGCGTCGGGGAAAACGACCGCATGATGCGCCAACTTTGTTCTTCCAATCTTGAATACCTCGGCATCCAACTGGATGAAGAAACCAATAACCGCCGATTAAAAGGCCTTCATGAAATTAACACCCGGGAATCACGCGTAAAAATATTGGTAATCCCCACGAATGAAGAACTGGAAATTGCAACCCAGTGTTATGGATTGTTGCTGAAGGCTAAAGGTTAAAGGCTAACGTCCTGGTAAGTGGCACACGAAACAATGAAAGATTTACAGTGCCAACGGGCGCAGCTCTGCAGACCTGTGACGGTCCGTTACTAATTGTTGCAATACAGCCTTTTCACCAACCGGGGATGAGCGATAACATCTGCACCGGGTTTAAAATTTTTATTTTATCATTGCGCAAATAAATACAATACTGTTTTATGATTTCATTTTTTGAGGCATCGCTTTCCGAACTTTCAATTCATAAAGTAGGTAACAAATTATCAGACGAGCCACTGATCTTATCTGAACAATCTTCAAAGGTGGAAGATGAAGTTTTAGGCGAATTATTAATGCAATATTTTGTGAAGCCTTTTGAAAAGCAAAATGAAGTGTTTCGCTTTTTTCATCCTACCGAAGACTTAAATCTCAATGAAGTATTTCATTTCGCCCAACTGATTTTTCAAAATCCTTCTACATTCCATACCTGCACCCAACAAATAGCGAAACACTTATACGATATTTCTAACCATCCTAAAATAAAATCGGGGGAATTGTATCTGGGATATTTTACCGGTTTGCAAATAGAAGGTGAGCTGCTGGAGGCGATTGGCATTTTTAAATCCGAATCAAAAGAACCGTACATAACCATTCAGCAGGAAGGAAAAGAATTTCAACTCGGCTATGAACCGGAGGCGATTAATATTAATAAACTTGACAAAGGATGCTTAATATTTAATACCGAAAAAGAAGAAGGTTATAAGGTTGCCGTAATTGACCAAACCAATCGTTCTGAAGCGGTTTACTGGATCGATGAATTTTTAAAACTCAAAATAAGGAATGACAATTATAACCAGACAAACACGGTGTTGAAAGTTTATAAAGATTTTGTGAGTCACCAAATTGATAAGGATTTTGAAATTTCAAAAACTGATAAAATAGATTTACTCAACAGGTCGATCAACTATTTTAAAGAAAGAGATCAGTTTGATATCAATGAATTTTCAAACGAAGTGTTGGCGAATGAGCAGGGAATAGAATCGTTTAAAAATTATAAAGAAAACTATGAAAAAGAATTTGATACTTCAATTGACGACTCCTTTTTAATATCCAATGCAGCAGTGAAAAAGCAGGCAAGAGTTTTTAAAAGCGTTTTAAAACTTGATAAAAACTTCCACATTTATATCCATGGCAATAAAGAATTGATAGAAAAAGGCTACGATGAAAAACTGAACATGAATTATTATAAAGTTTATTTCAGGGAAGAAAATTAAATCGTCAACGCTTGTTCATTTTCTGTCCATCACATCACCATTTCGTTTCATGAAAGCAAGAGCTGCGGCTCGCGGAGGGTAGATGATTTTTTGATATAGAGACACACTTTTTTTCAGTAAACAAACAAATAGCTCAATTTTTTATTTTCGCCTGGCTAAAATTATAATACCAATTGATCAAAAAGTTTATCAAGAGTTTTTTCCGGATCATTGCAAAAACCCGGATGAACTTTTGAGGTTTGAATGATAGTACTTCTTGTAGCAGTCAGCCACCGAAATCTTTCAGCGATGGGCAGCTTTGCAATCGGTCCGGAGTCTTTGTCACCACGGCTGATCAGGTCAAAAATTTTCAGATGTTCTTCCAAAATATTGATGTCAACCTGATCACAGAAATAAGCAATTCTTTTTTGGTTAAGATGGTATTTGGTTTTAAGAAATTTTTGAGAAGAGCAAAACAGGATCACGCCGACATTCAGGAATTCTTCCCGCTCCACTCTCGGCACTACCCTGATAACCGCGTATTCAAATAATAGCTTCTGTTGCATGCTTCGCTTCGTTTACAAAAGTTTCTGAATGTGCAATTCTTATCATTAAATAATCTATGTAGGCCTGCCTGTGTTCTTCGATAGAGTGAAAAGTGGTTTCATCCTTTAACCATTCTTCCGGAATGGCAGCGATTATATTTTCGATTAATTCTTTAGAAAGAATTTCTTTGTATTCAGCATTTGCCAAATCCAATTGGGAAGCCTGTGGCAGCAGCACATGATCTTTCACCAGCACAAAGGGTTTTTCAGCTTGCGCTTTCCAGTTTTTCCATGAATGATGAAAATATAATGAAGCGCCAAAATCGATCAGCCACAATTCTTTATACCAGATAAGCATATTGGTATTTTTAGGAGTTCGATCCACATTGGTAAGAAGACAATCAAGCCATACAATTTGCGAGGCCATTTTAGGATCAATGGTAGAAACTGCCGGATCGTAAGTGATAGAGCCTGACAAATAATGAAGCCCCAAATTCACTCCTACGCTGGCTTTCAGCAAATCCTGTATTTCTTCATCCGGTTCTGTGCGGCCAAAAGCGGCATCCAGTTTGGCAAAAACAATTTCAGGAACTTTCAAACCTAAAGCACGTGCAATCTCAGCGCCTATGAATTCGGCCACCAAAGCTTTCTTTCCTTGTCCGGCACCGAGAAATTTTATAACATACATGAATTCATCGTCCGCTTCTGCAATAGCAGGCAGCGAGCCACCTTCGCGCAACGGCGTTATGTATCTTATTACATTTACGATCCTGATTTCGGGAATATATTGTGTCATATAATCAGGCACAATTTACACTAACGTAGTAAACAAACCAACCTAACAGTAAACCAACAAATAATGTGAATTTGTATTTTGGTTTTGTAAAATGGAAACGTCTAACTCTTCAATACAAAATTAAAAAGTATCGTACCACTTTCGATGTCACTTTGGGCAGGAGGGAATTTTAATTGTTTGGCTTTATCAATGGCAATGTTGCGCAATTGAGAATTGGAAGTAGTGGTTCCTTTAGCCACTACCGCGCTGGTTACAGTTCCTGAGGCGCTCACTTTTATATCTACATATACTTTCGCGTTTTCATTAAAATCGCCCTGCATGTTGGGAAAGTGGATGGGCCTGCGACCAGAGAGTCCGCGAACTACGCTGAACCCACTTCTTCCGCCGGGAGAATTTCCATAAGCATCAGGGCTTCCGTCAGGACTTCCTGCATCGCCATTGCCAGGCTTATAACCCTGGTTGCGATAACCATTGTCTTCAGTAGCACCATTTCCGCCGGTTCCTGTACCGCCTTTGTATAATGGGATTTTTGGTTTAGGAGGAGCGGGGTTTGGATTTACAACCGGTGAAGGATGAATATTTTTGGATGCCTTTGTGGAGCTTTCTTTATTTACAATTTTTGCCGTTTCGTTTTTCTTTTCAGTCTTTACCACAGGCGCAGCATCTTTATCGTCACTTTCATCTGCGGGTATATTTTGAGAAGGTTCTTCCTTCACTTTTCTTGCAGATTGATGAGAAGCCACACTTTGATTGTCTGGCGCGCGCTCGCCTTTCACCAGGGGCTGAACATTTCCCATTCCTTCCACTTCATTTCCAAGATTTACATCAATAAGATCCATAACAACGGGAGTAGGGGGCACCTGCATTTGCCAGGTATAAAAAATGGCGAATATTAAAAATATTGCACAAATAATAGCCGTATAAAATAAGGCTTTGCGGTTTTTTTCTCCTTCAAAAGAATGATTGATTAAAGCTGCGTCCAATGGGTTTAGTTTTTATCAGTTCAAATTTAATGAATGCATAAAAATATTCATGACTGAAAATGTTAAAAGAAAATTTTTTTTTGAGCCAAAGATTCAATTAATAGCTCATAACATATACCTCATCTCTTATCTCTTACTTCTTTCTCCAAAAAGCAAACTCCCTATTCTCACCATATTGCTTCCTTCTTCGATGGCCATTTTATAATCGCTGCTCATTCCCATGCTTAAAATGGTGAATGGTGAATGGTGAATGGGAGAAATGTATCAAACAAAGATTTCAATGATTGGAATTCGCCTCTAATGATTTTTTCGTCATTGGTAAAAGAAGCCATTCCCATTAAACCTTTTACTGAAATATTCGAAAATGATTTTTCTTTTTCCTCATTTGTGGCTTGTATTATTTCTTTCAATTCCTTTTCATCCAAACCAAATTTTGTTTCTTCTTTCGCGATATGCACTTGCAAAAGACAATCAATAACCCGGTTATTTTTTTTTGCCTGTTTGTTAATTTCTTTTAATAGCTTTTCGCTGTCCACACTTTGGATCAAAGACACAAACGGGGCTATTAATTTTACTTTATTGGATTGAAGATGGCCGATGAAATGCCAGCGGATATCTTTGGGAAGCAGTTTCTGTTTTTCAACCAATTCCTGTACATAATTTTCTCCAAAATCCCTTTGGCCCAGTTCATAAAATTCTAAAATATCTTCAACGGGTTTGGTTTTGGAAACGGCAATTAACGTTACATTTTTTTCTTTTAGTTCTGAAGAAACCTCTTTGTATAATTCTGAATGTGCAGGCAATTTATTTTCTTTTTATTATAACATTGGCTAATTGGATAATCAATTTGCTATCTCAAAATCCGCCGGCTAATCACAATCCGCTGCATTTCACTCGTGCCTTCATAGATCTGGGTAATCTTTGCGTCACGCATCATTCTTTCAACATGATATTCTTTTACATATCCGTAGCCACCAAGAATCTGGACTGCTTCTGTAGTTACCCACATTGCAGTTTCGCTCGCGAAAACTTTTGCCATTGCCGCACTTTTTGTATAATTCTGTTTATTATCTTTTTGCCAGGCAGCCCGCAAACAAAGCAATCTTGCTGCGGCAATCCTGGTTGCCATATCGGCGATCTTAAATTGTACGATTTGATGATTTTTTATTTCAGTTCCAAAAGCTTTTCTTTCTTTTGAATAAGCAATAGCTCTTTCCATTGCCCCTGATGCGAGACCCAAAGCCTGGGATGCAATTCCAATTCGCCCGCCGGAAAGTGTTTCCATGGCGAATTTAAAACCAAATCCATCTGCGCCAATCCTGTTCTCTTTGGGCACTTTGACATCCGTAAATGAAATGCTGTGCGTATCGCTTCCTCGGATTCCCAACTTATTTTCTTTGGCACCTACTTTTACGCCCGGCCAGTTTTTCTCTACAATAAAAGTATTGATACCATGGCTTCCTTTTTCAGGGTGAGTTTGTGCCATCACCAAATATACACAAGCAGAATTTCCATTGGTAATCCAGTTTTTGACGCCATTGATAAGATAATGATCGTCTTTTTCTTCGGCGGTAGTTCTTTGTGAAGTGGCGTCGCTACCAGCTTCCGGCTCGCTCAATAAAAACGCGCCGATATATAATTCCCCATCTTTTTTACCCTGGGCCAATGGAGTTAAATATTTTTTCTTTTGCTCTTCCGTACCAAAAGCTTCCAAACCATAACACACCAAACTATTATTCACACTCATGCAAACACTCACACTTGCATCGACTTTGCTGATTTCTTCTATGGCCAAAACATAACTAACGGTATCCAAACCCGCCCCTCCGTATTTCTGAGAAACCATCATTCCCATAAAACCTAATGCTGCTAATTTTATCACCTGTTCTTTGGGGAATTTTTGGTGTTCATCACGTTCAATAACTCCCGGCAAACATTCGGTATTTGCAAAATCCCTTGCTGCCTGGCGAATCATTAACTGCTCCTCTGATAAAGTAAAATCCATAACTATTTTTTAGTGATGCAAAAGTAAGGTAATTCGCCAAGGTCGTATGGTTCATTAAAATGATGGTGACTATTGAAAATAAAAATTTGTGATATTTGTTGGTTTACTGGGTACATGGTTTCAATCCTAAATGAGTGTGTTTTTGTTAACTTGAATGTTAAAAGAAGATGGAAGTATACTATTTGTTTTTGAGGAATTTCAAATTGTAGAATTCTAAAATTTTAATATTCGCTAACCATCCTTTGGCTGATTTAAAAGATTTAGTAATTTTAAGCAAACAAAAAATATGGATAAACCTGATATTAAAAAGCAACTTCATAATTATATTGATCTGATTGAGGATGAATCTCAGCTCCAAATGTTAAATGATGCCGCCGAAGTTTATGCTACAAATAACCAAACAGATATCCTTGATTTACTGACATCTGACCAGTTGAAAAAATTAAAGCAAGCTATTAAGCAAGTTGATGAGGGAAAAGTAATTCCTCATGAAGAGGTTATAAAACTTTCTCGGAAATGGCTTACAAAATAATTTGGTCTGAAATGTCATCAGCAAATTAGCACATTAGCACATCAGCACATTAGCGAATTAACTTACCTTCGCAGCCAAATTTTTTTTGAGAAGAATGCAGTCGGAATCAAACACCAAACAAATCAACGAAATCAAGAAGCGCAGGACATTTGCGATTATTTCTCACCCTGATGCCGGAAAGACTACACTTACCGAAAAGTTTTTGCTTTTTGGCGGGGCTATTCAAACTGCAGGCGCCGTGAAGAGCAATAAAATAAAAAAGCACGCCACTTCCGATTTTATGGATATAGAAAGGCAGCGTGGTATTTCGGTAGCTACTTCGGTGATGAGTTTTGAATACAAAGATATTTTGATCAATTTGCTGGATACGCCCGGCCACAAAGACTTTGCGGAAGATACTTACCGTACGTTGACTGCTGTTGACAGCGTGGTGCTGGTGAT
>JBDTKU010000059.1:0-7704 GCA_039935135.1 Ginsengibacter sp.
AGTATGATTATTTCCTTTGGTAATTCAGAAACGGAACAAGTATGGTTAGGCAACCGGGTAAAAAAAATACCAATTGAGATTCAAAATATTGGTAGAAGAAAACTTAGAATGCTTAACAATGCGGTTAACATTGCAGATTTAAGAATACCACCTGCAAACAGATTGGAAAAGCTTGCCGGAAAATTAAATAATTTTTATAGTATCCGGATTAATGATCAATGGCGAATTATTTTCAAATGGAACTCTGGAAATGCTTCTGAAATTGAAATAATCGATTATCACTAAAACTTATTAAAATGGCAAAACTTAAAAACATTCATCCCGGCGAAATTCTTTTAGAAGAATTTCTTATCCCGTTAAATATTTCAGCCTACAAACTCGCAAAAGACATTGAAATCCCCCAAACAAGAGTTTCAGCAATTATCAAAGGCAATCGCAGAATTACAGCAGACACAGCTTTAAGGCTGAGTAAATACTTTGGTAATTCCGCTAAATTTTGGCTGGGGCTGCAAAATGACTTTGATATTGAAGAAGAAATGTCAGGGAAAGAATCAATTCTCAAATCCATTAAATCTTTAAATGCTAAGGTGGCGTAACGGAAGTAGGTGGTTACAGATCTTTGTCTTCTCATAATTTCACTTAGTTTTTCACAAAAATATTTTATTAAGATTCATGTATTTCTACATTAAAGCGCTTCATATCATATTTGTGGTTACCTGGTTTGCCGGGTTGTTTTATATCGTCAGGTTATTTGTGTATAGCGCAGAAGCCAATGAAAAACCTGAGCTGGAAAGATTAATTCTGTTGAAACAGTTTGCCATTATGCAAAAGCGTTTGTGGTACGGTATTACGTGGCCATCGGCTATTCTTACTTTACTATTCGGGACGTGGATGGGATTATTGTATGGAAGCCTTCCTGAATGGCTTTTGGTAAAAATTTTCTTTGTAGCAGGATTATTTGCTTACCACATTTTTTTGCATTCCATTTTTCGCCAGCAACAAAAAGAAGATTTCCGGTGGACATCGCAACAATTAAGAATCTGGAATGAAGTAGCCACTCTTTTTTTAGTAGCAATTGTGATGCTGGCGGTGGTAAAACAACTAATCAGTTTTGTCTGGGGAATAGGCGTTTTGGTGGCCTTTGCTTTTTTACTTTTCGCGGCCATCAAAGTATATAAAAGACTTCGTAAATCTTAAAATCCATTTTCAAATTAAAGTAATTCCCCTGCTATTTGTTCCCATTCTTTTTCTAATGAAATATCCGGGCGTTTTTTCCCGGCGCGTCTATACCAGTATTCTGCGTTGGAAATATCGGCTTCTTTTCTGTGAAGATGGGCATGTATCCATGCTGCATTTTTATCGTTCAGGTCTTGTATTAAAAGATGTGCTTTTTCCCAATCGTCTTTTGCATCATACCACAATGCTTTTAAATAATCAGAAAGATTTTGTGGTGGCGAATTTCCTAATAATGTTTCTTTAAAATCATGAAGGTTCATTGTGTAAAATTAATAAACAAAACTCACCGGCCAGTAAACCGATAAATAAGCGTATTTTTTAATTTTGGTAAAACATCACTCATATTCTTTTATTTCTTCTGAAAAAATAATAGAAAGGAACACCCGTAAATAACAAGGCTGTCCCCGCGAGACTTTGCCTTGGATTACTTATTAATATTCCTGTTAGAAAAATGGCGATAAATACAATAAATAAAATTGGAGCAAGAGGATAGCCGGGGATTTTATCAGTGATTTTTTTTCTTTTTTTCAATATTATTAACCCGATTGCTGTAAGCATATAAAAAGCAAAGCCTGTGAAAATTACCATATTCGTTAATACATCAAATGTTCCTGAAATAATAAGAATGCAACTCCATATCATCGAATACAACAAAGCATTGTAAGGCGTTCTGTAAAAGGGATGAATTTTTGCAGCGCCTTTAAAAAATACTCCTTCCTGCGACATTCGAAAATAAACACGCGAATAAAAAAGAAGAATAATGTTGAGTGTTCCAAAAGAACTAAGCATAATAAGAATAGAAATTAGCATAGAACCTCCGTTTCCTAAAAGCTTTCCGGCTATTTCAGTTGCGGCTATTTTATTTTTATCCAGCGCAGCCAGTTGCTCCAAAGGCATCGCTTTCATGAAAGCATAATTTATCAAAACGTAAAGAATCATCACAAGACTTACGGCGGTAATAATAGCAATCGGAATATTTCGCTTTGGATTTTTTATTTCTCCCGCGATGGCGGTAACATTTGTAAAGCCATCATAAGCCCAGAAAGCACTCAGCATCGCTGCCATAAAAATGGAAAGAGAAGGAGTGTGATGAATAATTGAAGGAGTGGAAATAACCTCAACCGTAGAGGGGGGAGTTGCAAGGATTAAACCGGCAAGAATTAAAAATAAAATCCCCAGGATTTTTGCTGACGTAAGGATGTTATTGAGAAAGGCGCTGTTTCTAACTCCGCGGTAATTGAACCAGGTTAGGACCATTACCGTTATCACAGAAAAAATTTTGATTCCCGAACTGTCGAACGGATAAATAGAATGTGCAATAGAATGGTGGTTCCATTGCTGAAATGGGTTTGGAATCGCGATGAGTGAGTTTACAGATTGAGCAAAAATAAAAGCTATCGCCGCCACGGAGCCACTGCCGATGATAATAAACAATCCCCAGCCATTCAGAAATGAAATGAAATTGCCAAAAGAAACTCTCAGGTATTCATAATTGCCTCCTGATTCTGTAGTAAGCTTTGCCAAACCTGCAAACGTAAATGCGCCAAAAAGTACAATAAGGCCGGCGACGAGCCAGGCAAGTAAAATAAAATTATGGCTCATCCCGGTCTGGGCCATAGGAACTACTTTCTTAAAAATGCCGGTTCCGATCATATTTCCTGATACAAGCAAAACGGCGGTAAACACGCCCAGGACGCGGTTCAGGCTAATGGCTGGTTGGTTCAAGGGAACTTCATTTTTTTTATATGATTCTTCCATAATTAAGAATTTGTCTTGCAGCTCATCGGGCTTAAAGAAGTCGTTGTTTTGTTTTATAGAAAAGATATTTCATTTCATCCTTTTAAAAAGCATCTGTTCAAAGCTCAGGAAAAATTAATAGCAACGAATAACAAAATCGAAGTTTTCCGCTATTTAAGAAAAATTTGATGCTCAATGCCATTCTAAAGCCAGTAAACCAATAAATATTTTAGATTTTTATTTTACAAAAATGTATTTGATTTTTTATTAAAAAGTAATTCCCTGAAAACTTGTAAAAACAATTAAAACAGGAACGGATTTTTAAATATGGTAAATATGAAAACACTTTAATAATAAATAAAATATTTTCAAGTTTTTTTATTATCTTATACCCCTTTTAGGAAATAACTACTGTCTGCATTTATGGATAATTTAATAAAAATACTTGTCGTAGAAGATGAAATGGTCATTGCCGCCAAAATGTCTTTGCTATTGACCAATCTTGGTTATGAAGTAGATGGAATTTTACCGCGTGGCGAAGAGGCGATCATGCATGTGAAGGAAAATAATGTAGATATTATCTTATTAGACATTAATCTGAAAGGGAAATTGGATGGTATTGAAACAGCCCGGCAAATTCAACAATTTTCCAATGTTCCCATCATTTATCTTACTGCCAATGGAGACGAAGCTACATTTAACAGGGCCAAAACTACCAAACCTGCGGGCTTTATTTCCAAACCTTTCAAACAATTAGATTTACAAAGAGCCATTGAACTTGCCATTTGCCGAATGGCCGAGAAGGACACAGGCCCATTGGTTCCGGCTAATAATAATGAGGAACAGCATTTTATTTTGAGCGATCGCATATTTGTGCGATGCAAAGAAAAAATGATAAAAATAATGATATCGGACATTATGTACATCGAAGCTGACCGAAATTATTCCCGGATACTTACCGATCATAAAGAATACCTGCTATCCGTAACTCTTAAAACTATTGAGGAAAAACTTTCGAAGAATATTTTTGTGAGAATCCATCGCTCTTATATTATCAATATAAACCAAATAGAAGAAATGGCGGAAAGCCACGTGGTCATTAGACATCATCCTATTCCATTGAGCTCTGGATTAAAAGAAAATTTATTTCAAAGAATTCAGACATTTTAATAAATATTTTTTAGCAATAATATTTAACTGATAATTGGATTGTATGAAAATATTTTTTTTACTTTTATTTTTTTCATTTCAATTCGCGAATGCCCAGAAGAATGCTTATGACAGTCTTGAGAAAAAACTTTCTGAGACAAAAGTTGATACCCAAAAACTGAATCTGTTGAAACAATTGGTGGATGTGGCTTTTGGCAATGACATGGAAAAAGCCTTAGAGTATGCAAAAAAAGGCGTTCAGTTATCTGATAAGATCGGCGACAAAGACCGGCAGCCTCAATTTTATGAAATGGAAGGAAGAATGCTCGCCAACCTGCTTCAATTAGATTCTGCTGCCATCTTTTTTGATAAAGCGATGGCAGGTTATATTTCAATAGACAACAAAAGAGGGCAGGCCACCACTGCATTTAAAATTGCCTGGGTTTACAAAAAGAAAGGCGAACTTGATAAAGCCATGGCGGCAGATTTAAAGGCTTCGCATTTAATGGAATCCTTAGATGATAAAGCCGGAATGGCAGCAGCTTACGAACGGGTTTCTGAAGATCTTACCCGACAGGGAAGGCTAATCGAAGCAATGGATTACGCGCAGAAGGCTATTGATATTTGTAAAATAAATAATCTGCAATCCGAACTGGTATATGCTTTCACTATTGCGGGAGAGGTAAAGATTGCCGGCAAGAACAATAAAGAGGCATTTACTTATTTTGACCGTGCTTTAAAATTGGCACAGGCACAAGATTTTGGTGAAATATCTATGTCAGATTTTTTAAACAACCGGGGAAATGCGCTGAAGCGTTTGGGTCGATATCCTGAAGCTATTAAAGATTACCAGGCTGCTTTAGCGATAGGTAGGAAATCCAATTACCCCTCTGCCATTTCTGCAACGATAGCCAACCTTGGAGAAGTAAACCTTTTGATGGGAAATTACAAAGAAGCATTGCCCTATCAATTAGAAACCGTAAGACTGCAGGAAAAAGATAACGACCTTTCTAATCTTACAGAAAACTATCTACATGTAAGTAATATTTATGAACACCTGAAAGATTATCAATCAGCATTGGCCTTTCACAAAAAAGCATTGTTGATAAGAGATAGTACCGCATCGGTTAAAAGCGATGAAGCCATGTCTAAAATGCTTACTCTTTATGAAACAAAAAAGAAGGAAGCCACCATCCTGTCACAAAAAAAAGAAATTTCGGAGCAGCGAAAGATCCAATGGTTGGGAGCAGGTGTGGTTTTTCTGATGGCAGGATTTATTATTTTTGGATTTCTCAGTTATCGTATCCGCGTTAAAAGAAACCAGTTACTCAGAGAAAAAAATGCTGAAAATGAATTATTGTTCAAAGAAATTCATCACCGGGTAAAAAACAATCTGGAAGTGGTAAGTAGCTTACTGGCTTTACAATCAGCACAAATGGATGACCCGAATACAAAAGAAGCCATGCTTGAAGGACAAAACAGGGTTCATTCTATTGGTATTATACACCAAAAATTATATCAGGGAGAAAACCTGGGTGCTATAGAAATGAAAGATTATTTTTTAAACCTTAGTGAAAGTATTTTAGACTCTTTTGGTGCCGAAGAAAGAGTAAAAATTGAACTGGCTATGGACAAATTAGACGTAGATATTGATACCGCCGTGCCGCTTGGATTAATTGTAAATGAATTATTGACCAATACGCTTAAGTATGCTTTTCCTAATGGAGAGAAAGGAAAAATATCCATTCAACTCGAAAAAAGAAACGACAATATTCTTCACCTGGCAGTTTCTGATAATGGAATCGGCAAAACGGATGTAATTCAAGGCAGTGGCTTTGGCTCACAATTAATTTCACTTCTTACTACTCAATTGAATGGTAAAATGAGAGAGGAAATAAAAAATGGTACCAGTGTTTTCTTTGATTTCAAATTGGATAAGGTGGCGTGATAATATAAAGCGCTTTATTTATGAAAAGGTGACAGTAATAAATTTCTTTATTTCATTCCAATTATATGTGAACGGTGGGAATCCTTCAATATCAGGATCATTTTCCGCATCATCAAAATATAAAATACTGCGCCAGAAAAAGAAGAGTTGATTATCATCATATTTTTGAGTAAACCATTCAAGTAATGTTTCCTTGCTATATAGTTGGAGCAGTGCATACACATCAAAAAAATCTTTCTTTTTGCCTCTGCCGCAAATAGTATGCAATTTCATAGCCGCTATATCTTTTACACTGAAATAGGTTACTCCATCTGTGACAATAAATGGTTCTAATAAATTGGCAGGTTCTTGTACAAAATCGGATTTAATATTATTGATATTACCAAACAACATTCGGCTGTTACTTCCGGTGTATTTAAAAGAAAATTTTGTGCTTGTTGTCAAAATAATTTCTAACTCTTTCACATCAAAGGGCTTCAGGGAGAATATATCAAGGTCAATAGATTTACGATGTCCTATCTGCAATGCCAGCGAAGTGCCTCCCGCCAAAGCAAAATTATTTTTTACTATTTCTATCGTAAAAATTTCCTGTAGCAGCGAATAGGTATTTGAATCAATTGTAATAAGATGAAGCATGTAGTTCATTTAAAGGGATCTTAAAATAGTGGCTACAGAAATTAATTGTTTTTTTGTCCAGCACTCTGCTTTTCTTTACCGCTATGGTTATTTCTTCTGTTGTATAAATTTGCAATAGATAATAAAAATCCTTTAACAAGCCACGATTTAAAACCCTTTCTATGATGTAGTTTTTATGCTTTGTAATATCTATTTTTTCAAGAGGAGTATCCCAGAATAAATATTGCGAAAAAGGGAAATCTCCTTTCTCAATCTTTTTAGTAAGAACGTCTTCGGAAAGGAATTTAAAAAAGGTTGTCATTTTTATTACTCTATTTCTCAAAAATACTTTTAATTCTTATACCATTTTACTCAATAAATAAAGAAACAGTGTTTTCTTTGATTTTAAAATAAATCAGTTGGCTTAGCGTCCTCCTGATTTACACTTAAATAATCTACAATACTCCAGTAAACCAATAAATAACACGGATTCCTATTTTTATGAAAGCATCATGCATACGCTAATTAGAAGTTCAAAATAACCTGATTTGATATTGCTGCAGAATACTTTTTTCTTCTCCCGATAAATAATTCCCCCTCTTCGGACAATAAAAACAAGCCTTCGTCCTTAATGAGCCCATTTCTATAATCCTTTGGGTTATGTTTATAAAATCAAATCTTTTCATCCCTGGAAAATTAGTCACACTAATCAAGATTTTTATACACCTGAATAATAAAACAAATCTGTTTTTTGTAAAAGTGACTGAAGAAATATAGCAGATCAGACTAATTCAGAACGACACACTTTTCATTAAAATCCTATTCACTATCGATAATCGTAAGATTTTAAACAGGCAACATTTTCTTTAACTATAAATATTAAAACATGAAAACAATTTTTAAATCAGGAATTTTTTTCTTAATAATCTTCCTGCAACTAAGTATCCTTCAAGCACAGGACAATTCAAAATACCAGGCATATTATATCCACGAAGATCCGGTGAATCCTTCAATGATTA
>JBDTKU010000060.1:0-4108 GCA_039935135.1 Ginsengibacter sp.
TCCAAAGCGGCAATGTTGTTTTTAAAAGTTCATCAAAACTGCCGGATATAAAATTTGCTCAAAAAATAGAAAAAGCGATTTATGAAAAATACGATTTCGAAGTTCCTGTTATTATCAGGAACAAAGAAGAATTGGAAAAGGTTATCACTCAAAATCCCTTTTTAAAAGAAAAAGATATTGATCGCAAAAAATTGCATGTCACCTTTTTATCAGAAATACCTCAGAAAGAAAAGCTGGTAAGTATTGAAAAAATTGATTTTTCTCCAGATAAGATTGTGATTAAAAGCAAAGAAATTTATTTACATATCCCCGAAAGCTATGGAGAAACAAAGTTGTCTAATAGGTTTTTTGAAAGTAAATTAAAAGTCAGCGCCACCACCCGCAACTGGAACACAGTGAATAAATTATTCGAAATGGCTTCGCAGTAAACAAACAAATAATTTCGATTTTTATTTTCTCTAAACCTTCTAAATCCAACCCGTTCAGTCTCCCTTAAAATCCGGGTTTCGTTTTTCTATAAACGCGGTAATCCCTTCTTTAAAATCGTTGGTAGAAGCGGATTTTTGTTGATAAGTGTCTTCTGTTTGCAATTGCCGATCCAAATTCTGGTGAAAACTTTTGTTTAATGCTTCTTTAGTAAATGATAGTGCCCGTGTGGGTGATTTTGCCAATTGAAAAGCGATCTTTTCTGCTTCTGCAGCAAAATCTTCGTCTGCAAAATATTTATAGATCATTCCCATTCTTTCTGCTTCTGCAGCGGAAGTTTTATCGCCAAGCATCATCAATGCAGACGCTTTTTGAAATCCAACTGACCGTGGCAAAAAGAAAGTTCCGCCGCAATCAGGTATCAAGCCGATTTTACTGAATGCCTGTATGAAAGAGGCGCTTTCTGCCGCGATCACCACATCGCAACATAAAGCAATGTTAGCGCCCGCTCCTGCTGCGATCCCGTTAACCATTGCCATCACAGGTTTACTTAAATTCCTGATTTTTTTAATGATAGGATTATAGTGTTCGGATACGGCTTTATCAAGGGTCGGCGCATTTTCATCCAGAACTTCTGCCAGGTCCTGCCCTGAACTAAATGCTTTTCCTGCCCCGGAAATGCAAACACACCGCACAGAAATATTAGTCTCGCACTCATCTAATTTTTCCTGGAGTGCCAACGCCATTTTGCGGTTGAAGGCATTGTATTTCTCCGGCCTGTTTAAGGTGATGAAGGCGATTGAATTTTTTATTTCAAAAAGAATGTTTGTCATAATGTTTGTCTGATTCTTAATCTGTTTTCAGTTAATGTCGAAAAATTATTTAGTAATTCTTTTCCGTGCATTTTTAAGGCTTCGAGAACTTTTTTATTCTGAGTATCAATTTCAAGATTAAAAAAGCGGAATAATATAATTCCCCGGTGCTTAAGTTTTAATCTGAATACCAATTCTCCAAAATCTTTATCTTCTGTAATTAAAAGCATGTTTTCATCATTTGCTTTTTCTAAAACTTTATTGTCAGAAATTGAAGCATCATTATCAATTATGGCGATGACCGTAAAAGACTGCTCACGCAGGAAACTAATGATTCTGTAATCAACACTTTCATCAGCTAAAATTTTCATTAGCTTATAAATTCAGTAATGTTATTAATAGATACTGATGCATAAAGCATACAAGCTTTAATATCCTCTTCAGAAATTTTAGGGTATGCTGCTAACAAATCCTCAATTGAATATCCGTAGCCTAATTTTTCTAAAATAAGATCCACAGGAATACGGGTATTTTTTATGCAAGGTTTACCAAACATAATGGAAGGATCCGAAGAAATGTGTTCACGCCAGTCCATAATTTTTTTGATTTAAAATTAAACTTATTTATGGAATAAGCTAATGCAGAAAAACAATCAATGACATTTAAAATAATCAAAAGGCTCGCCACAATCTTTACACTGGTAGAGCGCCTTGCAGGCGGTGGAACCAAACTGGCTGATAACTTTTGTGTTGAAAGAATGACAATTAGGGCATTCTACCTCAAGGGTTTCCAAATAACTTTTATCAAAAGTCTTAGCTACCGGCGGAGCAATTCCATAAACTTTTAATTTTTGCTTTCCTTCATCAGTCATCCAGTCAGTGGTCCACGCAGGAGAAAGCTGGTGAGTTATTTTAATATTTTCATAACCATTTTCAGCAAGTGCTAATTTAATATTTGTTGCGATGAAATCCATTGCCGGACAACCGCTGTAGGTGGGCGTAATAATTACTTCCACCGTTTCCCCATGAATTTTTACATCACGCAAAATTCCGAGATCAAGGATGGATATTACCGGGATTTCCGGATCATTAACCGAACTCAAAATATTCCAAACCTCACGTGTTTCGGAAAAGGAAGGAGAGTTGATATGTATTTTTTGTTCGTTCATTTTTAATGTGTTTTTAATATTTTCTACCACTCCAAGCCCGGATATGCCCTTTGCATAAATTGCATTTCTGCAAGAATGTATCCAAGATGTTCAGTATGCGCACCGGATTTGCCACCACTTTGCATCCAGCCGCCTTCGGGAACGGAAAGGGTTGCCTCTGTAAAAATGGATTTTACTTTTTCAAGCCAGTCGTTTTTTATGATACTAACGTCAATGGATATACTATCTTTTAGATTCTCTTCAAAGATGGAAGGGCTAAACATTTCATCAGTGTAAGGCCATAGATTGGAAATAGCTTTTTCCATTCTTTGTTTGCTTTCCTCCGTTCCGTCGCCTAATCTTATTATCCAACCTCCACTCCATCTTACGTGATAAGTAACTTCTTTTAAGGATTTTTCAGCGATGGCCGAAAGTTGTTCGTGTTTTGAATAGACCAATTTTTGATAGAAATAAAATTGCCAGGTGCTGAAGAAAAAAAGTTTGGATATAGTGAACGCCCAATCTCCATTGGGAAGTTCTGTAATCAATAAATTTTTGAATTCATTCGCATCTCTTAAATACGCCAGGTCATCTTCCGTGATAACTTCTTCGTTATTGTTCTTTAAATTTTCAAGCTTAGCCGCATATTGATAAAAATTTCTCGCCTGCCCGATTAAATCAAGAGCAATATTTGTAATGGCAATATCCTGCTCAATTGAAGGCCCATGCCCTGTCCATTCACTGAGCCGATGTCCCATTATCAAAGAACTGTCGGCAAGAAAAAGTGTGAAATCCACTAAATCATTTTTTGCCTTATTTATTGGTTTACTGTCCATTTTTAAAATTTGACAAGTAGAAATTATTACATGTATTTTACTTCATCAGGAAGTTCATAAAAAGTAGGATGCCGATATACTTTATCATTCGCCGGATCAAAAAGACTGCCTGATTCATCAGGGTTTGTAGAATGAATGTATTTTGATTCCACCACCCAAATGCTTACACCTTCCATTCGCCGCGTGTAAACATCCCGTGCATTTTCTATTGCCATTTTTGCATCTGCAGCATGAAGGCTGCCTACATGTTTATGATCGAGGCCCTGCTTGCTCCTGATGAAAACTTCCCAAAGTGGCTCAATTAAGTCCATTATTTATTGATTATTTATTATTGATTATTTCTTTAGCGCCTTTCAAATATTTGATATAGATATTAAGAATTAGGTAGAACAGTCGCAATATATCTGCTTCTTTAGTTTGCCACAGGTTTTAACCTGTGGATAAATTAAAAAACTCAATCGGCTTTAGCCAAAATCCCAATAAAAGGTTTGGCTAAAGCCTTAACTCTTATTTTATGAACCACTCGCTAAAGCAAGTGGCAACTAAAGCAACAGCCATACATTCTTCTTATTTATGTGTTTTTTAAAGGATTTTCGATTAAACTACCTAATTCTATAATTTTTATTATAGAAAAATTTTAATTCCCCGTTATAACCTATTGCCAGCGCTCATCAACTTTATACCGCACCCGTATCTTTCCAACTTTTTGTAGCTGCTGATTCGAGAACAGCTTCGCAAACCTGCTGGGTTTCAAAAGCCTCTTTAAAAGTGGGCGAACAGATTTCACCAGTTTCCAGGCTTTTAAAAAAGTCAGCCGCCTGGTGGACAAATGAATGTTCATACCCGATACTCAAACCTGGCACCCACCATTTATCCATATAAGGATG
>JBDTKU010000061.1:0-4133 GCA_039935135.1 Ginsengibacter sp.
GCGCTGTTTTTTTTATAGTTCCCCTTACCTGTTCCAAAACTTTTTGCACCTCTACTGGAAACCCAGCTATGTATTCATCAATGTTAGCGGGTTTATTATTCATATAGCAATGTATTTTACTTCACCAGTTTATTATGCAGCATTAAATTTTTTTCATTGATTCAGAGTATAACATAAACTTCTTAATGAAAAAAATTAAACTTCAATTCTTTGAAGCCTCTGTTAATTTTTGAATATCAAATTTTTTCATAGTCATAAAAGTCTGCATCACGTTTTCTCTTTTTGATGGGTCACTCATCAGTTTGCTGAGTACTTCAGGTACCACCTGCCACGAAAATCCATATTTATCTTTCAGCCATCCGCACTGGCTTTCCGTCCCTCCTTCTGTGAGTTTGTTCCAATAATAATCTATCTCCTCCTGCGTATCACAGGTTATTACCATTGATACGCCCTCATTAAAAGTGAAATCATGCGGCCCCGAACTTTCCATGGCAACAAACCATTGATCATTCAAAGTGAACTGCGCATGTTTTATATTTCCCTCGGTATCATGTTCTCCTTTTTCGTAACGGCTAATCATTTTTATTTCCGCATTTTTAAAAACTGAAGTATAAAAATTAATAGCTTCCTCTGCCCTGCCATTATTTTTTTGAGTAAACATAAATGCAGGAATAATTTTTTGCTCCATTTTTTTATCAATCATCAATTGCCAGTTAACGCCATATTCATCCTGGCACCATCCGTATTTTTCGCTCCAGGGATATTTATTTAATGGCATTAATATTTTGCCTCCAGCAGATAATTGGTTCCATTTTTTTTCAACTTCATTTTCATTTTCGCAAAAAACAAAAAACGAAACCGATGGATTTATGGTAAACGCAGGCCCACCGTTGAGCCCCATAAATTTAAATCCGTTTAATTGAAAATTTACCACGACCGGATTCTCAGAAGTGATTTTTGAGTTTTCAAAAACGGAACAATAAAAAGTTGCCGCTTCCTTTGCGTTACCATCAAACCATAAGCAGGGATAAATATCCATTTCCATTTTGTGATTTTTATTTTAATAATTTGATAAACAAATCTATCAAACTTCAAAAGAAAAGCAGATATACAATTGCGACAAGTAACAGGGATTTTGCGACAAGAAATAATCCTAAGTAATTTAAAAATTAATTCACATCGCTTCCTTAATTCTTTTTTTATCAAACCACCAGTTAGTAGGGAAAGCAGTTATAAACCCCGGCAGCATGCTATCTACCTCATAAATCAAAACAAAGGCTCCGTCGTAGGAAAAAATCCGCCTTCAAAAAAAACACTGAAGGCTGTCTTGAAAGCAGATACTTTATCACTTACCTCATGGCAAATAGGAATGTATGAAATACTCACCAGGAAAGTATTGAAAAATGGTGACGCTTACAAGTTTGGAAGGACCGCTATAATGTTGGAGGAACTGGATGAACTTAATAACGGGGAAAAAAGGGCAAAAATAAATCACAAACTCATTTTAGTATTGGATGCCTTTAAGCCGCTGTTTTTTAATTTTTCAGGGACTGCTTCATGTAAGGTTTTAGCAATAGGAATGGCTATTAAAATTTCACACCCCTTTCCCTGTGATGAAGTAATATGGAATTTTCCGGAAAATATTTCTGCACGCCTTTTCATATTTGACAATCCAATTCCTTCTTTAACCTGGTGCATGTTAAACCCTATTCCATCGTCTGCTATTCGCATTTGAAGTTTATCATTTTTAATAAAAACTTCTACTTCAATGGAAGTACATTTTGCATGCGTAATAATATTTCTTAATTGCTCCTGTAAAATCCGGTATAGTGACAATTGAATTTCCTGGCTAATATTAAGATTTTTAGCACGGCTGTCGAAATCCAAAGAAATGTTATAGGTGTTCGTTACATTGAAAGTTTTGAACAAACCTTCAAATGCTTCCTCCAGCTTCGTATTGTCAAAAAAGGCAGGCGCTAACCGGTGGGATAAATTCCTGATTTCTTCAATAGCCAACATAATTCCTTCAGAAGATTGGTTATACAAATCTATTGCAGTACCGGATAAAGAAGGCCTCACCCTGGAGAGGCTCATTTTTGTTGCAGCAAGAATCTGGCATACATTATCATGTAATTCGCCACCAATTTCATACCTCTCGTCTTCCTGCGTTTTAATAATGGCTTTGGTCATTTTATATTCATTCTGATTTCGTTCAGTTACATCAATTGCAACCGTTAATATGCAATCTTTACCATCAATGAGGACAAGCGCTGTATAAATTTCAACTTCTACTTTTTCGCCCGATTTCTTAAAGTGGTTCAGGCTTGATTTGTAAATTTTATTTTTGTTTGAATTAATAACATCTTCTTTCATCTTCCGGATATCATCTTTTATTTTCGAAATATCATCGTCCCTTCTTATCTCCAAAATGGTTTTATTCAAAAACTCTTCTTCACTAAAACCGTATTGATTGACAGCCGCTTTGTTTATCAGTACGAACTTTAGGGTTTCGGGGTCAAACGCACCCATAGGAATTGGAGCGACATCAAAAAAGCTTCTGAACTTTAATTCAGAAGAAATCAACGATTCTTCAAGATGCTTTTTTTCTGTTACATCATTAAAAAATCCCATCGAACCCACAAAATCCCCATCACTGTATTCTAAAACAATATTGCCTTCAAGGTAAATTTTCTTTCCACTTTTACTTTTAAAAACTCTTTGCACATTGGTCACCATTCCTTCGTCTTTTTTCAATAATTCATTTAAATCAAAAGCCCCTTCAGCCAGTATGTCTGAAAAAAATAATTTAGAAAGGTCCTCGTCATCGTATTCCAACCTCTTTTTAAAAGAATCATTGGCAAATACAAACTTCCCGTTTGCATCGCACCTCTCAATTATTTCATTCGTTTGTTCGCTTAATGTCCTGTATTTGTACTCACTTTCCTTTAGTTCTAAACGTGTCTTCTTGTTTATCTTTCCAACTTTTGCAAGATTAATTATTAAAAAGATTAACAGGATTATTAATGTAACACTTAGCCCGGAATTAATATTGTTGGACGTATTTATTGTTCCCTCTAAAACTTTTATTTTGGTTTTATCCCTGGTGCTTATAGTTTTTAAAAGAGAACTATTTCCAAGCTTAAATTCACTATAAATAGGTAATAAATATTCTTCATAATTTTTATTTGCCTCACCATATTTTGCCTGTTCAAATAACTGAAAAAAAGCAATGAGCCTTTCCTCCTTTTCTTTTGAAACAATTTTTAATCTCTCAAAAATCTCTTTTTCTTTTTGAGTAGAAATAAATTTGTAGGAAGCCACCAGGTTGCTGTCGTTTTTTGCGACTTCTGAATTTATAATACCTATTATTTCCTGGTTTTTATTTTCAGCGGGATTAGACAACAATTTTAATACAGAAATCTGTTCATTGATAACGCTGTTTTCTAAATTCGTAAAATTTGATTGGCGAAGCGTAGATTTTGAAACAAATTCCACTAAATTGGTGCTCACGCTTCGAATCTGCCAAAACTGGATATTTCTAATCACCACCAATAAGATAAATAATGCAAAATGCAACAACAGAATCGACCAAATAGTTGAAGAACTTCGTAAATCTTTTTTCATCGAAGGCAACTTAATTAGATAAGACATTAACACAATGTGAGAATTGAAGATCTTTTTTAATACGTATGCATTTTAAATAAATTAAAATTAGCCTAACGTATAATTTAACGTAAAACTCGACAGAAAAGTATAAGATAAGCTGTGATCTTTTTTCAAAAGTAACCAAAGTTAACTTTTAGTAAAAGATAAAACTTAAAAAAAAGGTGTCTTTAAAGATTCCTTTTGGGGAAATAAGAAATTGAATTATTTGTAGGTTTACTACAAATAATTGCCAGGACCAGGATTCACAGGATGAGAGATGAACAGGATTTCTCTTCAAGGTTTTCGAAATGGTAGGCAATCCTAATTTACCAAAATTCTCAAAGTCAATTCATTTACTTATTCCCAATCTTCCGTCTCAGCAATTGTGCATTGATGGCTACAATGATCGTGCTCAGGCTCATTAAAACAGCGCCCACTGCCGGGCTTAATACAAATCCAACGTTATACAAAACACCCGCTGCCAAAGG